>NZ_POYH01000035.1:0-44678 GCF_002899995.1 Acinetobacter sp. AKBS16
ATAACGCTCGATACATCTGGCTTAACTAAAGACTACGATGTGCGTCCATTTGTGATGCAGTCAAACGAAAGCGATTATGACTTTTTAACCCGTTTGTGGCGTAGTGAAGGTATTAACTGGCTGGTCGATGAGTCACAGCTTTTTGTCGCTGACCCGAATGCTTCTATCCAGCCACAAGTCTTACGTTTAATTGACGATAACCAAAATTATCAGGCACTTGAACGCCGTAGCATCCGCTATCAACGCAGCAGTGCGACAGAACAGTTTGATACCATTACCCAAGTCAAAGCTGAGCGTCGTTTACAACCAACCTCGGTTCATGTGCAACGCTGGCAAGCCGATGCTTTGCAACAAGAAGAAGGTAGCGGCAGCGTACAAGGCACCCAAAAGCACAGCGAACACTATGACAATGCAAGCCTGAACCTTGAAGATGCATGGCATGTTAGCCCAGCGTGGATGCAGGATTTAAACGGGGAAGATCAAGCCACCGCTTCAGGCAATAGCCAGATTGAACAGCTTAACCAGCACATCAATGCTTACCATCACTTGAGTTCTAAACAGTTTACCGTTGCAGGCAACGTCCGTGATGCACAGGTAGGTTACTGGTTTGAACTCAATGACCATCCGGAACTTGACCAACATGACAGTGCTGATAAAGAGTTCTTAATCTTAAGCAAACACTAACACCCAAAAGCACAGCGAACACTATGACAATGCAAGCCTGAACCTTGAAGATGCATGGCATGTTAGCCCAGCGTGGATGCAGGATTTAAACGGGGAAGATCAAGCCACCGCTTCGGGAAATAGCCAGATTGAACAACTTAACCAGCACATCAATGCTTACCATCACCTGAGTTCTAAACAGTTTACCGTTGCAGGCAACGTCCGTGATGCACAGGTAGGTTACTGGTTTGAACTCAATGACCATCCGGAACTTGACCAACATGACAGTGCTGATAAAGAGTTCTTAATCTTAAGCAAACACTACTATAACCAGAATAATTTACCGAAAGAATTACAACAGCAACTCGAGCGCTTATTACCACAAGGCAAACTCAAGGCAGCCCAACTCGACAGTCAAAACCCTGAGCAGCGCCACTTTGCTGAACTGAACGTTGTTCGTCGTAATATCAAAGCTGTGCCTGAATATAACCCGCTAGAGCACCGACCAGCCGCTCACCCGCAGCGCGCTAGAGTCGTGGGTCTGGAAGGTGAAAGCATCCATGTCGACCAATGGGGGCGCATAAAAGTCCGTTTCCTGTTTACCCGAACTGACGACCATAGTCATGATGGTGGAGCAGGCAGTAACGACAATGACACCGACTCCGCTTGGGTCGATGTACTCACCCCTTGGGCGGGCACGGGCTATGGCGCACGCTTCCTGCCTCGCGTAGGCGAGATCGTTGTGATCGACTTTTTTGACGGCAATATTGACCGTCCATTTGTGGTGGGCCGCATTCATGAAGCCGAACGCCACCCGACCCAGTTCGATCAGAAAGGCCAGTTACCTGATACCAAAAAACTGAGCGGCATCCGCTCAGAAGAAGTGGATGGAAAAGGTTTTAACCAACTCCGTTTTGATGACACGACAGGCCAAATCAGTGCCCAGCTACAAAGTAGTCATGCGGCCAGCCAACTCAACTTAGGTAACTTAAGCCATCCAAAAGACAAGGCGGAAAGTGATGGACGAGGTGAAGGTTTCGAACTCAGAACAGACCAATGGGGAGCGGTAAGAGCGGGTAGTGGCTTACTCGTTAGTACTCACAAACAAGACCAAGCTCAAGGCGTACACCTTGATGCAAATGAGGCCAAACAACAAATAGAAGGTGGCCTTAACAATGCCAAGGCACTTAGTGAAGTTGCTAAAAATCAGCAAACTGATCCGTTAGAAAATTTAGAAAACTTAAAATCCTTTATTGAAAAACTCGAGCAGCAAGACAACGCAAAAGCTAAAACGTTTAAAGAAGCGATTATGCTGCTGGCAAGCCCAAATAGCGTCGCGCTAAGCAGTAATGAAGACATTCACCTAAGTGCAGATGGGCAGCTCAACCAAACTGCCGGAGACAGCATTAACCTGTCTACCCAAAAGAATTTAATCGCGCATGCCCAAAATAAAATTAGCCTTTTTGCGGCTCAAGAAGGAGCGAGGCTTTATGCAGGCAAAGGCAAAGTTGAGATACAGGCTCAAGGTGACGGAGCAGATTTAATTGCCCGTAAAGCTGTGCAGGTGATTTCGACTGAAGACAAAATCGAAGCGACCGCAGCCAAAGAAATTGTGCTCACCGCAGGTGGCTCTCAAGTCAAAATTACTGGTTCTGGCATTTTTATGACCACAAGTGGCAAATTTGAGGTGAAGGCTGGGCAGCATTTGTTTATGGGGGGCGGGAGTGTGAATAGTTCATTACCGTATCTACCACAAGGAAAACAAAAATATGGTGTATGGTTTGATGTAATGGATAAACAAGGAAATAAACTAAAACCTGGTACGGAATATATTATTTTTGATGAACATGATAAAGAAATTGAGCGCGGTAAGTTAGATCGAACTGGCTTGGTTAAGTTAGAAACTGAAGAGCCGAATAAGCAATATAAAATACATGTGGTAAATTGAAATGGATAATGTAATAGATGCCAATAAAGATATAAAAAAACAAGCGACTGAATTGTTAAAAAAAGCACATGGAAAAGTAAGTAATGTGCCGCCAGTAATTCCAGTTAAGTTAACAACTTATACTCATAGTTTAACAATCTTCATTGGAGGGGCAGCTGATAAGTATGTATTTACACCCGGAGATGTTCCTGTCGGGTGGGGGGATTTTAGACCTATTGGCCCAACATACTTTGTTGGAAACTATGTTAATAATTATTTTGCAACTATAAAAGGTGGCAGTAAAAATGCATTTGTTAAATATTATGGGTATGAAGAGGCATATGTATCTGATACAAGAGAGTTAACAGTAAATACAAATAAGGATAAAAAATTAAATGCTTTCAATGATGTAAAAAATTTTTTAAAAACCTATCCTCAAACACAAGTAAATATTGTTGGTCATAGTTTAGGTGGTTGGAATGCAGCTGGATTAGCTGAAATATTGCATAAGAATAATATTTGTAAGGTTAACGTGCTGATAACTATTGATCCAGTGGGAGAAATATTATCTAAAATTGGTTTGGGATCTAGAACTAGTATCTATTATAGTAGACCAAAGCCAGTATTTAATCTTTGGATTAGTATAAGTTGTGACCCTAAAAGTTATGAGTGGAACAATGATTTGATTGCAGATTTAGGTGGGCAATGGAGTAGTTATCCCTCTAGTAATAGTTCCTATTACTATGTAACAAGGTATAGCCATGCAGATTTCAGATTAATGATGCAAGAGAAAATTGTTAATAATTTAAGTGTGCAGGATATTTTGTCAAAAGAGTTGAGTAGAATAAAATGAAATATTTTTTATTAACATTGCTTTCTATAACATTGTCAGCATGTAATCCTTTTATAAATAATGAGAAAGCATCTAACAATAATGCAGAGATTAAGAGTTTAACTTACTCACGTCTGGATGGTATGAGTGGTGATATTTTTAAATTTAATTTAGAAACAAATGATGATTTAAATAAGATTTATCAAGAGAATAATTATAAATATTCACATTTTAAGTGCGATAATATTAAAAATTACTTTGTGACAGGAGCTATTTCAGTCGAGGGAGAGAAGTTAAAAAAAGGAAAATATACTTCATCTGGGTACTTCAAAGTCTGCGAAGATGAATCCATGAATGTATGTATCGATAAGAATCAATTGGAAAAATTGTTAACTAGCAATATGTCTTGTAGAGTAGTTTTTGGGGGTTTATTACAAAGTAGTAAAGTTGTAGCAGATAATATTTTAATATCCAAAGAAGCTATAAGAAAATCCAATTTCCAATAGAGTTTTAAATGAAAAAATTTCTTTACCTATTAGGGCTAATTTTTTTAAGTGGATGTAGTGAAAAAATTTCAAATTTCACAATAGAACATACTAGGAAAAGTAATGAAAAATTAAACTTTGCTACGAAAATTGAAGATAAGGAAGTTTTAAATAAAATAAAAGAATCTTCATCAAAAAAAATTGTTTGCAAAAATACTGCTAATAACAATCAAATGTTGGATGCTTATATAGATAAGATTGAAAATAACAAAATTGATGTATCTGTAGAATTTTGCTCAAATTATGATAATAGAAGCTGCGAGCCTATAAATATCAGTTCACTTAAAAAAATTAATTTAGAATGCCAAGCAATTTTCTCTGCAATGATTGGTAATGTCTCTAAATCAGAAAAATTTCCAATTGTATGGGAAGAAAAATAATTTGTTTAGAAATCTAAAACTTGACTTGATAACTTTAGGTCTTCCCTTGTTACTTATGGCAGGGTGTGGTCACGAATATACAATTGAGCCTGAAAGACTTCCAGTAGCCTATGTAGGTAAGGCATATAACCAGCAATTAAACATATCAGGTGGTAGAGTGATACCATATTCTTTTGAAGTTGAAACTAACTTCCCTAGTGATATGAATATCTCTATTAGCCCAATAGATGAACATGAAGCGGATGCTTATAATAATTTAAAAATTTCTGGAGTTCCAAAGTATAAGGGAACTTTTACAATTCATATATATGCGGGTTTTTATGCTACTGGGGATGGGAAGTTAGATAAGACCTATGAATTTATTGTAAATGAATAAGATATTTAACCATATGATTTTATTTGGTTTAAATAAGAGATAAGTATGAAAAAGAATTTATTAATTACCATACTAATTTTACTTTTCATCATACAGTCCTTAATAAACTATTACTTCTGGAAAAGTACAAAAGTACCAGAAATTCATGTTTTAGAAAAACCTTTAAAGATATATTCGTTTGAAGGTAAATATTCGAAAAATAGCACTTTGCCAGAATATTATATTTTGCCAGAAGGTACTGTTTTATATGATGATAGTGACTCTTTGAACAGAAGAGTTATGGTTTATTTCAATTTACAAGGTGTAGATTTTAAATTCGAAGAACAAGACCCAGACATCTTAAAACAACCTAGTGAAGTCAGTGGTATAAGGTCGAAGGACTTGCCTGATTTACTAAAAGAAATTCCTCTGACTAAAAAAGATATTTATTTAATTATTAAACATGATGAACGTATAAAAGACTCTGTGCGTTCAATTTTATTCAAAGAATACAAAATTGATACTTCAGAGTATGAAAAATAATTAAATATTTCTGGGGCATAGAAACATAAAATTAAAAAAGTTCAGAGAAGCGTAATTAATTACGCTTCTCCTCTCATAAGAAAATTATTTAAGCAGCTTGAATGGCTTCACCACAAAAGGAGACAGTCTCTTGTTTATGCTGGTGTAAATACCAGAACTGCCCCGCAATCGTTTCAGGATGTACCGTGTAGGTCTTATCTTGTGCTCCAGATGTCCCATCAACGAAACCATTCACAATTACTTGGCTCACGTAAACATTTGAGTCAGCAAGACTATGAGCAAGTAAATTTGTGGTTTTATATTGAGCGGCAGCGGTAGTTGCTAAGGATGAGTACTCTTTAGCCACCAAGTCGATACCCACTGCATCGAAAGCAAAAATTCCGTTTGTCGATAAAATGCTACCGTGGTTCTTCTCTAAATCACCTAAACAAGCCTGTACCGTCGCAATATAGCTCGAAACGCGAATATGAAAGCTTTTGGTAAGTTCTAGTGGAGGGGTTTCTAAAATATTGCCTTCAATATCATGGAAAGCATTCCAATGAATATTTTTAATCTCTCCTAATTGATCTTTAATACGTTTAATAAGATTTGGTATATCTTCAAGAACAGCTAAATCACATGCAAAAGCGTAAGCTTCAATACCTTGTGCTTTAAGTTCTAGAATAGCCTTTTCAAGTTTTTGGGCGTTTCGTGCCACTAACCCGATTTTATAGCCTTCTTTACCAAACTTATGTGCTACGGCTTTGGAAATACCTGTTCCATAACCAAAAATTATAATATTGTTGTTCATTATAAAGTTCCAAAAAACCAATTATTTGGTTAGAAATAATTTATAATATGTTTTTATAATGTATTCAAGCGCAAAAGTTATCTCTAAGAATAGTACGCAAAGAATAAAAATACTTAAAAGCGGGATTAATAAGTCGGCTTTACATGAGTTATTCGGCTAAACATAGATTGATGGAAGAGTTCCCAATTTGGTCTACAAATTTTTTAATTGGTAAAATAAACCGAAAAATACAAATAAAGTGGAATTTAAATTTAACTAATTATAGGTAAATGGGAATATATTCTTTTAAATTTGCATAATGGCGTAAAAATTCCCATAAATAATAAAAATTCGCTTTTCTTAGAAAAACAATCCCGCAGGGTGCTGGCTAAACTATATCTCAAGGGTGTGATAGGGATCGAAAAGAGTAGCATGCACCGAAACGTATAACGTTAGTGTGTACTCACCCAAAAGGTCTCGATTCGGCTTAGGACGCTATAGATCAAAAGTTTATAGGCACAAGGTTATAACTTACAAAGTTATGATTGTTGAAGTAAACCATAGATGTTTTCCCTTGACACCCTAAAAAATTCTCAATAATAAAAATGATATTTTACAAGAATATAATTTATGAATAAGCCTTATTTTTCTGCGCTACCTCCTGACATTCAAATCTTATTATATGAAGCCTATGATTTCTGCCCACCGAAAAATAGTTTCATCGACTTTACAGATTTTAGGTTAGAGCGCTATTTTTATTTACGATGCGATCAATAAAAATCGTTTATATACTAATCTTATGATTAATTGCGAGCTGGATAATATGGAGAATAAAAATCAGTGTCGCCAATGCGCCGTATGTGGAAAGAGCTTTCCTTTAAAAGATTTAGTATCTGGTGAAGTCATCCGTAACGTGATTAGTGATGAAATTTTAAAAGACCATCCAGATTGGAGTTACTCAAGCTTTATTTGTCGGGCCGATCTGGCAGATTATCGAATTAAATATGTGCAGTCGCTATTACGCTCGGAAAAGGGTGAGTTATCTAACCTAGAAAATGAAGTAATTGGCAGTATGCAACGGCATGAATTAATTAGCCGAAATACAGAGTCAGATTTTGATCAAAACTGGACGTTTGGAGAAAAACTGGCAGATAAAATCGCATCATTTGGTGGTAGCTGGGCTTTTCTCATTTGTTTTGCTTTATTTTTAACGGGGTGGATTGTTTTAAATACGGTTGTGATGGTGGTCCGTCCCGTCGACCCTTATCCCTTTATTTTGCTGAATTTAGTGTTGTCATGTTTAGCTGCAATTCAGGCACCTATTATTATGATGAGTCAAAACCGTCAAGAAGCAAAAGACCGTTTGCGTTCCCAACATGACTATCAAATTAATTTAAAAGCCGAGCTTGAGATTCGTCATTTACATGAAAAAATGGACCATCTTTTATCGCATCAGTGGGAAAGGCTTGCACATATTCAAGAAATTCAGCTTGATCTTTTAGCTGAAATGAATAAAAAACGATAAAGATTTTCCGAGTTTCACGTGGAACATAGGTAGGGCGCTATAGATTATTTTGCGGTAGGTCTGAAATTTCTTTATGATTTGCCGCCATGCTCCATTGCTGTTTCTACGACCATGCCTTTAAACGACAACTTTGTTTACGCTCCACCACAAGATCCGCTTTCAATTTTATTTGAAGATGACGATTTAATTGTGGTTGATAAACCTGCGGGTTTGTTGTCGGTTATGGGTCGGTTACCTGAACATCATGACAGTGCGTATTTAAGGGTATTGGAAAAGTTCCCTTTAGCAAAGGTTACGCACCGTTTAGATATGGCAACCTCAGGTTTACTTATGTTTGCCAAGCATCGCGATGCAGAAGTTGCGGTAAGTAAAATGTTTCAGGCTAGAACAGTCAAAAAACATTATATTGCTTTGGTACAAGGCCAAGTAAAACAAGAGGGCAGTGTTGAAGTTCCACTCATTACTGACTGGGAAAATCGCCCAAGACAAATTGTACATTTTGAATTAGGCAAACATGCTAAAACGTTGTTTCAACCGCTCGTTTATGATGAAACAACAGATCAAAGTCGAGTGTTACTTGAGCCTGTGACAGGGCGTTCGCACCAGTTACGTGTACATATGATGCATATTGGGCATCCGATTATGGGGGACAAGTTATATCATCCTGAACCTAAACGATTTCATTTGAATCGTATGGCTTTACACGCTGCATATCTCGCTTTTCAACATCCTTTGAAGGGGACAGATGTGGTGATTGAGTCACAAGTGCCTTTCTAAAAAATTAAAATTTGATGCAATTCGCAACTGAATACATATCCAAACTGCAATAAAAGTCGGTTATTCTTAATGCCGAATAATACAAATAGAGCAACAACAAGGACAATCTAATGAACCGCGATTACGAACAATTTCCAGATGATGATAACGGCAATGTACTTTGGCAAATGGTTGAAGACGGGGATGATTTAACCGAGCTTCATGAAATTGAATTTTCAATTGCATTTCAAGATCAGCAAAATGCAGAGCAATGCGCGATGCATTTACTCTATCAAGAGCAAAAAATTTCTCTTTTCCAAGATGATTCTGTTGAACCGAATGAATGGATCATTACCATCTTTGTTACGATGGAACCAGAGTATTCAGATATTGTTGATCTGGAGCAGTGGTTTTCGACAATCGCTGAGCAATTTAACGGCGAATATGATGGATGGGGCTGCATGGCTTATGTCTTCGACGAAGAAGAAGATGACATTTTACAGTAAAGCCTAAATATAGCTGGGAGGTTCTACAATGAGCTTATCTCAAAAAGAAATTGCGGTACGTTTTTTAGAGCTTGCTGCCGCTGGCGAGGTCGATGAAGCCTACGGCAATTACACCGCTCCAAACTTTAAGCATCACAATCCTTATTATGCTGGTGATAAGACTTCTTTGAAGGAAGGGATGCGTGAAAGTGCAATTGAAACCCCAAACAAAGTTCTTGAAGTTCAACATGTCATTGAGGATGGTGCTTTAGTTGCAGTACATTCGAAACTGGAAATGCAAATGAATAACAAGCTAACAATTTTAGCTGTGGTTCATATATGCCGTTTTGAAAATGGAAAAATTGCGGAGTTTTGGGATATTGGGCAAATACAGCCCGATCCACTCGTTAATGAAAATGGTATGTTTTAGTGAAAAGCCCGAAACTATTCGGGCTTTTTTATTTTATAGATAAATTAAAACTTCCACTGTGCCGAAATTGAGGCGTTCAATGGTTCACCCGGTTGAACCCATAAATCGCTATAGCTTGAGACATAGTAGGTCTTATCAAATAGGTTATTTACATTCAGCTGATAACGTAAGCGGTCAGATGGCGCATAGTAGCCATTTAAATTGACCAGCGTATAACTTGGTAAGTTAAAGCCATTATCAAGATTATGTCCGCTGCGTTCACCGACATAGGTAAGGTTGGCACCTACACCTGCTTTTCTTGCGCCGTCTTGCAGAAACTCATAATTGGTGCTTACTGAACCTTGGTGTTTTGGAACATTGCTCAGACGTGCACCCTTCGCGAGGTCTTGGTCTTTTTCAATTTGAGCATCGGTATAACTATAGTTGGCATTAACGAACCAGCGGTCATTGATCTGGCTATTTAAGTCAAATTCAACTCCTTTACTACTCACTTCGCCTGCTGCGGTTTGAAAGTTACTGTCGATTGGGTCAGTTGTGAGTACATTTCGTTTTTTCATTTTAAACAGAGCGAGACTCAACACACTTTGGTCGTTTATTTTATATTTGGTACCGACTTCATAGCTTTCGCCTTTTTCAGGAGCGAAGGTTTGTCCATTTCGGTTCATACCACTATTCATGGCAAATGAGCGGCCATAGTTTGTATAAAACGCCCATTGCTCAGAGGCTTTAAAATTTACTCCGAAACGTGGACTATTCTGGTGAAGTGTCTGGTTGTCCTCGGTCTGTTTTATATGATTTTTAAAGTCTTGTTCGACCTGATCAAAACGGTTACCGAGTAACAAGCTCCACTGGTCATTGAAAAAGATCTGGTCTTGTACATTAAGCGCGAAGTAACGCTGGCGCTCTTTGGTGTCGGTAAACGGAGTGAGATTCGGTAAATATTTGCCATATTCAGGTTGGTAAATATCAATTGTGTTTACTGTAGTAGGTGAGTTTGAGTCATGGTTGCGACGAAGCTGGTTTTGTTTGTAGTCGAGTTGACCAAGCTCGGTTGAAAGTAAAATTTCATGGCGAGCCCACGAAGTATCAATCTTGCCAAGTAACTCTGTCTGAGCCAGAACATCTTCACTTGTATGATCACGATAGCGACGTTGACGTTCTAAAGTACGTCCATCGGCTTGCATACGCCGAGGTTCGGTTGCAAAGCCGACCATTTTGGCGTCTTTATAGCTGACCGCACTATTTAGTTTCCAGTCAGGATTAAACTCGTGACTTAGACGTAATTGGTAAAAGTAATCTTTTATTTTCAGATCACCATCGTCAGGCTCACCTGTAAAGGTTTTCGGGTCCATCACAAACTGATGATTGACTGTGCTGACACCACGGTCAAAGGTTCCTTTGTGCTCTGTAAATTCACTGTCAAAGTCGAGTTGTGTTTGGTCTGAAATTTTCCATGTGAGCTGTGGTGAAAAGAACCAGCGTTCACTGCTGACATGATCACGGAAGCTTTGATTATCTTCGTGAGCCACTGCTAAACGATAGGCCAGTTCATCGTTAATAGGCGCGGTGTGTTCCAGACTTATGCGATATTGTTCTTGGGTATTGGCACGTAGGTTAAGTTCACTTTCGCTTTCCCATTGTGGTTTTTTACTGTTGAGGTTGAGTAAACCACCTGTTTCGCCGCGGCCATATAGTGCGGCCATTGGTCCTTTTAAAAACTCTAAAGATTCAATATTCACTACATCTTTTGGAGCATTAATTCCTCGGTTAACACTCAAACCGTTACGGATCATAGCCGCACCTAAATTGGGGTCGGTACTAAAGCCACGAAATGAGTAGTTATCCCAAAAACCACCACCAAAACTATTTTGATGAAAAACCCCACTGACTAAAGTTAATGCGTCATCAATCCGTTGCACGTCTTGCTGTTCCATTATTTGTTTAGAAAGATAAGCACGGTTAAAAGGGACATCTAAAACATCGTGAGTAAATTTAGTTGCCGAGCTATTTTGGCTCACATCTTCTCGAGTACTTTCGGCCTGAACACGTATGGTTTCAAGTACCGTTGATGTTTCTTCTCCCCAAGTGAGTGTCGATATAAATGATAGACCTAACGAAGACAACAATCCTAATTTATGTCGCATAAATAATCAGCCATAAAAAGACAAAAGGAATTAAATGTAATAGTATAACGTTACATTATTTTGTTGATTACTGCTATGTCTTTAGAAAAGAATATTGAACGTTTACAGTCAATTGATGCATTGCGCGGTTTGGTGATCATCATTATGTTGCTCGACCATGTAAGAGAAACTTTCTATTTACATAAACAGGTTACCGACCCAATGGACGTAACAGTAACAGAACCAGCATTATTTGGCAGTCGATTATTGGCCCATATTTGTGCTCCGGTTTTTGTACTTTTAACCGGTATTTCTGCTTTTTTATTTCAGTCAAAAAAACAAGATTTACAGCAAACACGTGCTTTTTTATTAAAGCGTGGCTTATTTTTAATTGTGTTAGAGCTTACCCTTGTGAACTTTGCATGGACGGCAACTTTTCCGCCTGAAGTCATTTACTTACAGGTGATCTGGGCGATTGGTATTAGCATGGTGGTGCTAGCTTGTTGTGTGGGTTTGCCTTTGCCTGTTCTTGCTGGTGTAGCGTTGGTGATTATTTTTGGGCACAACTTATTAGATTCTGTGCACTTCTCACAAGGCATCCTACAGAATATATGGTTCGTTTTACATGAACGTGGCTGGATTGAGATTGCAGGCATCAAGCTTCGTACAAGTTATCCGGTTTTACCTTGGATTGGCGTGATTTTATTAGGCTACGTTTTAGGTCAGTTCTTTAGTTCAAAATATTCAGCAAAGCGAAGAAGCCGCGCTTTACTCAGCCTTGGTTTAGTAAGTATTGGATTGTTTATTTTATTACGTTTTATCAATGTCTATGGTGACCAGCAGTGGCAACATTTTGAGTCATTACAACTGAGCCTCATGAGCTTTTTTAACCTCACCAAGTATCCACCGTCTTTATTGTTTATTTTGCTAAATGTTGGAATTGGCTTGCTTGTGCTCGTTGCTTTTGAACGTATGCAGCAATATTCATTTCTAAAACCATTGGTCGTGTTTGGTTCGGTGCCGATGTTCTTTTATTTACTGCACTTATATGTGTTGAAACTGATGTATGTGTTGGCACTCAGTGTGTGGGGAGCTAACTACGGAAACTATTTGTCGGTCAATCATGTGTGGATGCTGTGGTTAATCACGATTGTATTGTCTTTTGCACTCTATCCAGCGGTGAAATGGTTCTCGAAATTTAAACATCAAAACAAGCATATTTCGATTTTAAAATATTTCTAATTTCCAAAAGGTGAGTAAAGCGAGTTCAATAATGCTCGCTTTACTTGCTCACATCGAGATATAGAGTTTCTTTCACTTCTTCCATGACCACATAACTGTGTGAAGATGCCGAAGCTGGGAGTTTCTTTAATAGATCTCCTAACAAGCGGCGGTATGCACTCATTTCTTTTAAACGCGCTTTTACAAGGTAGTCAAATTCGCCTGAAATAAGGTGACATTCGAGTACTTCAGGAATCTCAACTAAGTCTCTGGCTACCTGATCAAACACATCGCCAGATTTGGCAGATAACTTAATTTCTAAAAAGACAAGCAGGTTACGGTCTACGTAGGCTGGGTTCAGCCGTGCGTAATAACCCATGATAATGCCATCGCGCTCAAGGCGCTTTACACGCTCTGAACAGGGGGTGGTAGAGAGGTTGACTCTTGATGCCAATTCACTAATCGCAATTCGTCCTTCACGCTGCAAAATATCCAGAATCATGCGATCTATACGATCTAAGGGGCGCATAGATATTTCCTCTTTTTTTAAAATTCTCGCGAGAAAAACATAAATTTACCTAGATTATAGCCTAAAAAATAGTGAAATAAACTATTGAAGCAGAAATATACTAGTGAAATAAACTGGTGTGCGTGAGGGAATGGAAATGCGCGTAATTGTACTAGGTAGCGGCGTTATTGGAGTGGCAAGTGCCTATTATCTGGCTCGACAAGGAGCCGAGGTTACTGTTCTCGATCGCCAGTCAGGTCCTGCTGAAGAAACAAGTTTTGGTAATGCAGGTCAAATTTCGCCTGGGTATTCGACCCCTTGGGCAGCACCAGGAATTCCTTTTAAAGCTGTGAAATGGATGTTCCAACACCATGCACCGCTTGCGATTAATTTAGATGGCAGTATGTGGCAATTACAGTGGATGGCGCAAATGCTGAAAAACTGTAATCCGCAAAGTTATGCTGTGAACAAAGAACGTATGATGCGTGTGGCTGAATACAGCCGTGACTGCTTACGTGAACTTAGAAAAGACACGGGTATTCACTACGAAAACCGCGCCAAAGGTACTTTGCAGCTATTCCGTAAAGAAGCACAAATGGAAGCGGTTCAACGCGACATTAGCGTGCTTGAAGAGTGCGGCGTAAGCTACGAATTATTAAATGGCAACGAGCTTGGTCGTGTAGAGCCAGCTTTGGCAAATGCACAAGATAAACTCGTGGGTGGTTTACACTTACCAAATGATGAAACAGGCGACTGCTATTTATTTACCAATGCTTTAGCTCAAATTGCTAAAGAGTTGGGCGTTAATTTTCAGTTTAACCAGAACGTAGAAAAATTGATTGTCGAAGGCGATCAAATTAAAGGCGTACAGGTCAATGGTAAAGTTTTAACCGCAGATCGTTATGTTCTAGCGTTTGGTAGCTATTCACGTGATTTCTTGAAACCGCTTGATCTACAGTTACCTGTATATCCTGTGAAAGGTTACTCGTTGACGATTCCTATTGTTGATCCTGCTTTTGCTCCGCAATCTACAGTGCTGGATGAAACTTACAAAATCGCGATCACTCGTTTTGACCAACGTATTCGCGTAGGTGGTATGGCTGAGCTAAGTGGTTTCAATTTAGGTCTAAACGAAGACCGCCGTGCAACCTTGCAAATGGTGACTCAAGACTTGTTCCCGGGTGGTGATATGGAACAAGCATCTTTCTGGACAGGTTTACGTCCAATGACACCAGACAGTACTCCAATTATTGGTGCGACTCGCTTTAAAAATCTGTTCTTGAATACAGGTCATGGCACTTTAGGTTGGACCATGGCGTGCGGTTCAGGAAAATTAATCAGTGACATCGTATTGAATCATAAGACTGATATTAGTACCGATGGCCTTTCAATTCAGCGTTATTCACACGCACATGCGGCTTAACGGACGTTAGGAAAGTAATCATGCCTCGTCCTATTACCGCAGTGATCCACCGTCAAGCCTTACAAAATAACTTGGCGGTGGTACGCAAAGCTATGCCAAACAGTAAGGTCTTTGCCGTTGTCAAAGCTAATGCTTATGGACATGGAATTGAACGTGTCTATGAAGCATTTAAAGCAGCAGATGGCTTTGCCTTACTGGATCTTGAAGAAGCAAAACGAATTCGTGCTCTAGGCTGGACAGGCCCGATTTTATTGCTCGAAGGAGTTTTTTCTCCTCAAGATTTATTTGATTGTGTGCAGTATCAGCTTAGTTTCACCATTCATAGTGAAGCGCAAATTGAGTGGGTAGAACAGCATCCTTATCCTGCTCAATTTGATGTTTTCTTGAAAATGAACAGTGGTATGAACCGTCTTGGTTTTAAACCACAGCATTATGTGCAGGCTTGGGAACGTTTAAATAATTTGGTAAATGCCGCCAAGATTACACACATGATGCATTTTTCGGATGCAGATGGTGATCGTTTCGGTCAGCAAGGTATTGATTATCAAATTACTGCCTTTGAAGAAATTGTGAAGGATTTACCGGGTGAAAGATCGGTAAGTAATAGTGCGGCAATTCTGCGTTATCAAGACCAGCTCAAATCAGATTATGTCCGTAGCGGCATCATGCTTTATGGCAGCTCGCCAGATTACCCAACCCATAGTATTGCGGACTGGGGCTTGCAGCCGACCATGAGCTTACGGTGTGAAATTATTTCCGTTCAGCATTTGGAGCCGAATGAAAGTGTAGGTTATGGCTCAAACTTTGTCGCAGAGCAACCCATGACGATTGGGATTGTGGCTTGCGGCTATGCCGATGGTTATCAACGTATTTCGCCAACAGGTACTCCGGTTTTAGTGGACTCAGTACGCACGCGTACAGTTGGTCGCGTCAGTATGGATATGTTGGCAGTCGATTTAACGGGTATTGAGAGTGCCAAAGTTGGTAGTGAAGTGGTGCTCTGGGGTCAGTCAAGTACAGGCGTCGTTCTACCTATTGACGATGTTGCAGTTTCATCCGGTACGGTGGGTTATGAACTGATGTGTGCCGTCACCGCCCGTGTTCAATTTATTAATCAGGTATAAGGAAATCCGAATGTCTAATTCAGATATACAAAAGATTAACACTAACGAAGTCATGAGCGCCGTGACTGTTTTTAACAAAGTGGTTTATTTGTCAGGTCAGGTGCCTAAAAATACCGAGCAAGATGTGGCAGGCCAAACCCGTGAAATTCTTGCAACAATTGATGAACTTTTGGCATTAGCCAATACCGATAAATCTCGCTTGCTCTCTGCGCAGCTCTATTTGAAAAATCTTTCTGACTTTTCAACCGTAAATGCAATTTGGGTTGACTGGTTAAAAGGGTGTGTTGCTCCATCGCGTGCCACAATTCAGGCCGATTTGGTCAATCCAGATTGGTTAATTGAAATTGCCGTGACGGCAGCACAAAAGTAATTCGGCTTTACTCCAAAAACGATGATGTATCTAACAGAAGGAAGATAGATACGGTTTAACCAGTCATTTTTGGTGAACAGATTCAGTGACCTATGGCATACGGTTCAATTTTCGCCATAGGTTGCTGATCTTAACAAAGGAATTCAAAAAGGAATTTTAATATGACAACGGCTCGTCATTTAGATACGGAAAATTCTCCCGATCATCTGCAACGAAAACTGTCTAACCGTCATTTACAACTGATTGCAATTGGCGGTGCAATTGGAACTGGCCTATTTATGGGCTCAGGTAAAACCATCTCCCTCGCAGGTCCTTCAATTCTCTTTATTTATATGATTATTGGAGGTATGTTCTTTTTCTTAATGCGTGCAATGGGTGAACTACTCCTTGCAAATCTGCATTACAAATCTTTTGTTGATATGGCTCATGACCTGATTGGTCCTTGGGCCGGGTACTATTTGGGTTGGACCTATTGGTTAGGTTGGGTGCTGGTCGGTATTGCGGACCTTTCAGCAGTCATTAACTATTTGAGCTTCTGGCTACCCGATGGTGCAAGCTTCTCACCAATACAGCAGGCCATGATTAGTGCAGGCTGTGTGTTGTTTGTGATGGGTCTTAACCTCCTTACAGTACGACTATTTGGTGAAATTGAATTCTGGTTTGCCCTTATTAAGATTCTGGCAATTATTGGCCTGATCGGTGTGGGTGGCTATATGATTTTCAGCCATTTTCAAGCTCCGCAAGGCGCTGTTGCCAGCATTAGTAATGTCTGGTCACATGGCGGTTTATTCCCGAAAGGTACAGAAGGCTTCTTGGCAGGATTCCAGATTGCCGTTTTTGCGTTTGTCGGGGTTGAGTTGGTTGGTACAACAGCTGCTGAAACGAAAGACCCGCAGAAGAACTTACCGAAAGCAATTAACGCGATTCCGGTACGTATTATTTTGTTCTATGTATTGGCGTTATTTATTGTGATGTCGGTAACACCGTGGGATCACATTCGTGCAGATAAAAGCCCGTTTGTTGAGTTATTCTTAAATGCAGGTATTCCGGTTTCTGCGATCATCATGAACTTGGTGGTACTGTCTTCGGTCATGTCTTCAATGAACAGCGGTGTGTTTTCAACCAGTCGTATGCTGTTCGGTTTATCAAAAGACGGTCAGGCACCGGGAGCATTTGGACGTTTATCAAAACGCGCAGTCCCTTCAAATGGTTTGATTTTCTCTTGTACTTTCATTATGGGCGGGGCAGTGCTTCAGTACTTTGTTCCAAACACAATGGAGGCATTTACATTAGCAAGTTCACTCTGTGTGATTCTATTCATTAGTGTCTGGAGTCTCATTATGGTGTGCTATTTACGCTATCGTAAATTACGTCCTGAATTACATGAAAAATCTACATTCAAAATGCCGGGCGGCATTTGGATGAGTTATGTTGTTTTGGCATTCATGCTTTTCACTTTGGTGATCTTGGCATTAGAGCCTGATACCTTAAAAGCGCTATATGTCAGTCCAGTATGGTTGATCATTTTAGGTGTGACTTATCATGTGCTGTATAAACCGCGTATGAAAAGACTAGGACGTGAACTCGTCAACGACCATTAAGTTTTATTAAAAAGCCAATCTAACATGATTGGCTTTTTTTATTTTCTTTAGGTTTTTTATCGGAATAATATTGTTTATTTTTGAGTCATCAGTGCAGTTTTGGAGGGGGTGGTAAAGCGACATCGAACAATATCGCATGCTACACTTCGGCTCATCTGGTGAATTGAGATTGGATAATTAAAATTGCCGTGAAGGCAGTACATAAATAATGCAATTTAAAAAAATAGGGATAAAAGATAGATCAATTAAGGAAAAAATATACTTGAACATCTTGTCCCGATGTATAGACTCAGCAACCCACGATATACGGTTCGTTTTCTCCCTATATGTTGCTGATTGAAATTAAGCAAATATAAAAAGGACTTCTAATATGACAATGGTTCATCATTCAGATGAGGCAAGTTCCCCTGATCATTTACAACGGAAATTAAGTAATCGCCATTTACAGCTCATTGCAATTGGCGGTGCAATTGGTACGGGTCTATTTATGGGCTCGGGCAAAACCATCTCCCTCGCAGGTCCTTCGATTCTCGTTATTTACATGTTAATTGGCGGTATGTTCTTTTTCCTTATGCGTGCATTAGGTGAATTACTGCTTGCTAATTTACATTACAAGTCATTTGTTGATATGGCATATGACTTAATCGGCCCATGGGCTGGCTATTATATTGGCTGGACCTATTGGCTAGGCTGGGTATTGGTCGGTATTGCCGATCTATCAGCAGTTATTAATTATTTAAGTTTCTGGTTGCCCGAGGGTGCCAGTTTCTCACCAATGCAACAGGCCATGATTAGTGCGGGCTGTGTACTATTCGTGTTAGGACTTAATTTGCTTACGGTCAAGTTGTTTGGTGAAGTAGAATTCTGGTTCGCACTCATTAAGATTTTGGCAATTATTGGCTTAATTGGTGTGGGTGGATACATGATTCTCACTCATTTCCAAGCTCCTCATGGTGATGTTGTCAGCATCAGTAATGTCTGGTCGCATGGTGGTTTGTTTCCAAAAGGTGTAAGTGGTTTTTTAGCCGGATTCCAGATTGCCGTATTTGCCTTTATTGGTGTTGAGTTGATTGGTACCACAGCGGCTGAAACGAAAGATCCGCAAACTAACTTACCAAAAGCAATTAACGCGATTCCGGTACGTATTATTCTGTTTTATGTGCTAGCACTTTTTGTCGTGATGTCAGTGACGCCTTGGAATCATATCCGTGCAGATAAAAGCCCGTTTGTTGAATTGTTCTTAAATGCAGGTATTCCGATTTCAGCAATTATCATGAACTTGGTTGTGCTGTCTTCGGTCATGTCTTCGATGAACAGTGGCGTGTTTTCAACGAGCCGTATGTTGTTTGGTTTATCTAAAGATGGTCAGGCACCGAGTGTCTTGGGACGTTTATCAAAACGTGCTGTACCGTCAAATGGTTTAATCTTCTCATGTATTTTCATTATGGGCGGAGCAGTGCTTCAGTACTTTGTTCCAAACACAATGGAAGCATTTACTTTGGCAAGTTCGCTCTGTGTGATTTTATTCATTAGCGTGTGGATTTTAATCATGGCGTGTTATTTACGTTATCGTAAAATTCGCCCAGAGTTACATGCAGCATCTACCTTTAAAATGCCGGGCGGTGTGTTGATGGCTTATGCCGTTATTGCATTCTTCTTGTTTACCTTGGTGATTTTGGCATTAGAGCCAGATACCTTAAAAGCGCTATACGTTAGCCCAGTATGGTTAGTGGTTTTAAGCGTGACCTATTATGCGTTCTATAAGCCGCGTATGAGAAAATTAGGTCAAGAAATCTTTTAATTAACCTGTCTCGATTTACCAGAAAGCCAATCATATGATTGGCTTTTTATTTATTATTTAATCAACCAGTAAATGTTGGTATTTATCGGCCTGTTTACGCAAGTAATCCCAAACCAGTTTAATGCGCGGCTCATGCTGTAAATCAACGAAGGTCAGCATCCAGAAGGTATGAGTAAAACGAACTTGTTGTTCTAACACCTCTTCAAGCTCAGGCTTATCATCTGCCAAAAACTTGGGCAAAATTGCAAGACCTGCGCCTGCGCTGACCGCAATTTGTTGCGCCAAAATGCTGCTACTGCGAAAGTTCGCGTTAAGCTTTAAAGGTAAGCGTTCTAGACAATATAGCTCGGGGCTATACACCAGATCATCAATATAGTTCACAAAGCGGTGCTGGGTTAAATCTTCCAGACGGCGAATTGGTGGGTTTTGCGCTAGATAGGTTTGGCTACCATAAATTTTTAAACAGTAATCAGATAAGCGCGTAATGATATAAGGCCCTGAGGTTGGGCGTTCAATCGATACCACAATATCTGCCTCACGGTGCGAGAGCTTAATCATTTTTGGTACGGGTATCAGGTCGATGGTAAGCAGAGGATACTGGATGGAGAACTCAGCCAGTAAGCGGGCTAAAAATGCAGTTCCAAAACCCTCAGGTGTGCCAATTCGCACACGACCTTGTAAAGGTTGATGCGGTTTTTCAATTTGTAAGAAAGCTTGTTCCATTTGTTCAACTCGAGGGACAAGTGCCATCCCTTCGAGAGTTAACTCATAGCCCGTTGCTTCACGCTTAAATAGCGTGGTACCTAAAGCAAGTTCTAGTGCCTGAATCCGTCTAGCCACAGTACTGTGCTCGACACCTATAATACGTGCAGCATTGGTTAGAGTTTTAGTGCGTGCTAAAACCAGAAAAAACTGTAGATGATCCCAATCCACTTTCATTTTTGTTATTGTCCCTGTGCATATTTGCACAACAATCGTGCATGAATTTGCGTTGGTGGTCAAAGATTTCTTTGTTAGTCTCAAATAAAACCTGAATAAAGAAAATACATAGAAAAGTATTTTCTAATAACTGAACACAATAAAAATATGACCTACGGAGAGGTTATGAACACAATCCAGAAAATCGAATTGGACACCGCTAAATTACTTATTAACGGACAGTTTATCGAATCTAAAACACAAGAATGGCAAGACATTGTTAACCCTGCAACTCAGGAAGTGATTGGCCGCGTGCCTTTTGCAACGGTTGAAGAAGTCGACGCTGCTATTCAGGCTGCACAAGATGCTTTTGCTTCATGGCGCCAGACCCCAATTCAGGCACGTATGCGCATCATGCTCAAGCTACAAGACTTGATCCGTGCCAACATGAAAGACATTGCACAAGTATTGACGGCTGAACAAGGTAAAACCTTGGCAGATGCCGAAGGCGATATTCAACGTGGTCTAGAAGTGGTTGAACATGCATGTTCAGTTGGTACTTTACAAATGGGTGAATATGTTGAAGGTGTAGCACGTGGTGTAGATACATATACCTTGCAACAACCTTTGGGTGTTTGTGCGGGTATTACGCCGTTTAATTTCCCAGCCATGATCCCGCTTTGGATGTTCCCAATGGCTATCGTGTGCGGCAATACTTTTGTTTTAAAACCTTCAGAACAAGATCCATTATCGACCATGATGTTGGTTGAGCTTGCGATACAAGCAGGTATTCCGGCAGGCGTGCTGAACGTTGTGCATGGCGGTAAAGAAGTGGTTGACCGTTTGTGTACCCATAAAGACATTAAAGCAATTTCATTTGTAGGATCAACAGCGGTTGGAACACATGTTTATAACCTTGCAGGGCAGCATGGCAAACGTGTGCAAGCCATGATGGGTGCAAAAAACCATGTGGTTGTGATGCCGGATGCCAATAAAGAACAAACTTTAAATGCTTTAGTAGGTGCAGCGTTTGGTGCTGCTGGGCAACGCTGTATGGCATTGTCGGTTGCAGTGATGGTTGGTGACAGTAAACAGTGGATTCAAGAGTTAGTTGAAAAAGCCAAAACTCTAAAAGTAAATGCAGGCCATGAACCAAATACTGACATTGGTCCAGTGATTTCAAAACGTGCCAAAGCGCGTGTAATTGACTTGATTAATAGCGGTGTTGAGCAAGGTGCAGAGTTACTACTCGATGGTCGCAATGTTCAAGTACAAGGTTATGAGTCAGGTAACTTTGTGGGTGCCACGATTTTTAGTGGCGTAAATACCGACATGCGCATTTATAAAGAAGAAATCTTTGGCCCGGTACTTTCAATTATTTGTGTAGATACACTCGATGAAGCGATTGCTTTGATCAATGCCAACCCATTTGGTAACGGTGTAGGTCTATTCACACAAAGCGGTGCCATTGCACGTACTTTCCAAAACCTTATTGATATTGGTCAAGTCGGTATCAATATTCCAATTCCTGTACCAGTGCCGTTCTTTAGTTTTACCGGTTCAAGAGGCTCAAAACTAGGTGATTTAGGACCATACGGTAAACAGGCTGTGCAGTTCTATACCCAAACCAAAACGATTACCAGTCGCTGGTTTGAAGATAGCCATGAAGTTGGCGGTGTAAATACAACCATTAGTTTACGTTAAGGGGATCACGGATGAATATCGCCTTTATCGGTCTAGGCAATATGGGCGGCAGAATGGCCCAAAACCTACTAAAAGCCGGACTCAAAGTTTATGGTTACGACCTCAGTGAAGTCGCGATTCAGCACTTCGCCGAGGCAGGGGGGGTGGTTTGCGACAGCCCACAGGACGCAGCTTAAAGAGGTTTACTTGGGCGAAAATGGTGTCTTGGAAGTGCTAAAAGCAGGTAGCTTATGCATTGATAGCAGCACCATTGACCCGCAAACCATTAAAGACATTGCTGCTGTTGCACGTAGCAAAAATATTAAAATTTGTGATGCACCAGTTTCTGGTGGAACCATTGGTGCTCAAGCAGGAACCTTAACCTTCATGGTCGGTGCCGATGAGCAAACCTTTAATGAGGTGAAACCTGTGCTCAGCCACATGGGCAAAAATATTGTTCACTGTGGTGATGTGGGTGCAGGTCAAATTGCCAAAATTTGCAATAACCTGATTTTAGGAATTTCAATGGCTGCGGTGGCCGAAGGCATGGCGCTGGGGGTGAAGCTAGGCATCGACCCACAAGCATTGGCAGGTGTAATTAATACTTCAAGTGGCCGTTGCTGGAGTTCGGATGTATGTAACCCATGGCCACATATTAATGAAAATGCGCCCGCATCTCGAGGCTATCAAGATGGGTTTGCGACACAGCTAATGTTAAAAGATTTAGGACTCGCTGTAGAAGCCGCAGGCCAAGTGAAACAGCCGGTTTTATTAGGTGGCATGGTACAACAGCTTTATCAGCAAATGTGTATGCGTGGTAATGCTCATCTCGATTTCTCGAGCATTATTCAACAATACCTACCACAAGAGACATAACGGTAAAGCCAAAGGATGGCTTTAAACGAATAAATCAAACCCTGTCGTGAATAACAACAAATCCGGACTGAGGGAAAAGATATGATGGATTATCAAAATGCTGTACAGGCTTTCGATTTGGAAAGCACTGCTAAACAGATGTTGTCAGGTTCACTCGATGCATTGAACGCATGTTATGAATGTTGTGATAGACATGCAAATGGCGACAAAATCGCACTGTACTGGCAAGGAAAAGACGGTCGCAAAGAACAATATACCTTCCGTGAACTAAAAGAATGGTCGAGTCAGTTTGCTAACTTTTTAAAATCACAAGGTGTGAAAGCGGGAGACCGTATTTCAGGCTTATTGCCAAGAACACCTGAACTGATTGTGACCATTTTGGCAGCTTGGCGAATTGGTGCGGTGTACCAACCCCTATTTACTGCCTTTGGTCCCAAAGCGATTGAGCACCGTATTCAACTTGCTCAAAGTAAGCTGGTGGTGACCGATATGGGCAACCGTAGCAAGCTCGACGAAATTGAAAAGTGCCCTGCAATTATGACAGTGGCCGACGCACAAGGTACTCCGCTTAAAGCAGGTGATTTTAATTTCTGGAATGAAGTGAAGCAGCAGTCCGATCAATGTGATCTAGTCATGCGTAGCATCCAAGACCCGTTCTTGCTTATGTTTACGTCTGGCACTACAGGACCAGCGAAACCATTGGAAGTGCCACTAAAAGCATTGATTGCTTTTGGTCGATATATGCAAGATGCCATTGGTTTAACCGAAGAGGATTCATTCTGGAATATTGCAGATCCGGGTTGGGCGTATGGGTTGTACTATGCGATTACTGGGCCGTTATTTTTAGGCCATGCCACTTTGTTCTATGAAGGCGGTTTTAGCACCGATAGCCTATGCCAAATTGTGAAAGATTATAAGGTTAACAACTTGGCAGGTGCACCAACCGCTTACCGCATGATGATGGCAGCTGACCCAGCACAAATGGCACCGTTAAAAGGACAATTCCGTGTGGTGAGTAGTGCAGGAGAGCCGCTAAATCCGGAAGTAATTCGTTGGTTTAAACAAGTCCTTGATGCTCCAATTTATGACCACTACGGGCAAACTGAAGTGGGCATGGTGGTGTGTAATCATCATGGTTTAAAACATGAAATTCATGCTGGTTCAGCAGGTTTTCCAAGTCCGGGCTATCGTGTTGCGATTGTTAATGAACAAGGTGAAGAGCTTCCGCCAGACACACCGGGAATTTTAGCAGTCGACATTAGCCAGTCTCCAATGATGTGGTTTGGTGGCTATAAAGAAAGTCGAAAATCGCCATTTGTTGGTCATTACTATTTAACGGGTGATACTGCCGAACTCCATGCCGATGGCAGTATGAGCTTTGTCGGCCGTAGCGATGATGTGATCACCACATCAGGCTATCGTATTGGACCTTTTGATGTGGAAAGCGCACTACTTGAACACGACGCTGTGATTGAAGCCGCAGTAATAGGCGTGCCTGATCCAGATCGCACTGAAGTGGTTAAGGCTTTTGTAATTTTAGCTGCGGGCGTACAACCTTCAGATGCGCTTGCTGAAGAACTCAGCCAGTTTGTTAAAAGACGACTTTCTGCTCATGCTTACCCACGATTAGTTGAATTTGTGAGTGAATTACCTAAAACTCCAAGTGGCAAAATTCAGCGCTTTTTATTGCGTAATCAAGAAATTGCTAAACAACAAGCTAAAGCAGGGTAAAGGAAATAATAATGCAATTTACCGAAGAACAATTACTCATTCGTGATATGGCGAAAAGTTTCGCCCAAGAACAAATCAAGCCTAATGCCAGTGATTGGGATCGAGATGGAACTTTTCCAAAAGAAACTCTGACTCAAATGGGACAACTCGGTTTTATGGGAATGCTTGTTTCAGAGGAATGGGGTGGTTCAGACACGGGTAACTTAGCCTATGTACTGGCACTCGAGGAAGTTGCAGCAGCGGATGGTGCAACCTCGACCATTATGAGTGTACATAACTCGGTTGGTTGTGTGCCTATTTTAAAATTTGGGACCGACGAGCAAAAAGAGCGCTTTTTAAAACCTTTGGCACAAGGTGAAATGATAGGAGCTTTTGCCTTAACCGAACCGCATACTGGCTCAGATGCAGCAGCCATCAAGACCCGTGCGGTAAAAGATGGTGACGATTACATTTTAAATGGTGCCAAGCAGTTTATTACCTCGGGTAATAATGCCGGCGTCATTATCGTGTTTGCTGTGACCGATCCGAGCGCAGGTAAAAAGGGCATTAGTGCCTTTTTAGTTCCACGCGAGACACCGGGTTATGAAGTGATTCGCGTTGAAGAAAAACTAGGTCTGCATGCTTCAGATACGTGTCAGATTGCTCTAACAGATGTACGCATTCACAAAAGCCTCATGCTAGGCAAAGAGGGCGAAGGCTTAAAAATCGCTCTCGCTAATTTAGAAGGTGGGCGTATTGGTATTGCTGCACAAGCAGTTGGTCTAGCACGTGCGGCGCTCGAAGAAGCAACTCGTTATGCCAAAGAGCGTATTACTTTTGGCAAACCAATTTTTGAGCATCAAACCATCGCATTTCGTCTTGCTAGCATGGCAACAGAAATCGAAGCAGCGAGACAACTGGTTCACTACGCTGCACGTCTCAAAGAAGCAGGTCAACCGTGTCTCAACGAAGCCTCAATGGCCAAGCTATTTGCTTCAGAAATGACGGAACGTGTGTGCTCAAGTGCCTTACAAGTGTTTGGTGGCTATGGCTATCTCAGAGACTTCCCAATTGAGCGTATTTATCGTGATGCGCGTATTTGTCAAATTTACGAAGGCACAAGTGATATCCAACGTTTAGTCATCGCACGTAGTCTATAAAACCAGAACAAGGAATAAATAATGCAGTGGCAAAGTATTTTATTAGAAAAGTGTAATGGGGTTGGATTGATTACATTAAATCGCCCTCAAGCGCTCAATGCTTTAAATAGTGAATTAATTAGCGAAATTAATCAGGCATTAGATCAACTCGAAAAAGATCGCGAAATTGGCTGCATCGTATTAGCCGGCTCAGAAAAAGCTTTTGCCGCAGGGGCCGACATTAAAGAAATGGCCGATTTGGCATTTCCCGATATTTATTTAGATGACTTTTTTCATCTTGCAGACCGTATTGCACAGCGCCGTAAACCTTTAATTGCTGCGGTGAGTGGCTATGCATTGGGTGGTGGCTGTGAATTAGCACTCATGTGTGACTTTATTTATTGTGCTGATAACGCCAAGTTTGGTTTACCCGAAGTCACTTTAGGGGTAATTCCGGGTATTGGTGGGACACAACGATTAACCCATGCCATTGGTAAAGCTAAAGCAATGGAAATGTGCCTTACCGCTCGTCAAATGGGCGCAGTAGAGGCAGAACAAAGTGGTTTGGTTGCACGTGTGTTTAGTAAAGAAGAATTACTTGAACAAACCTTGCAAGCCGCTGAAAAAATCGCAGCACGGTCTTTAACTGCAAACATAATGCTCAAAGAAACCATTAATCGAGCTTTTGAGGTGAATCTCACCGAAGGTTTACGTTTTGAACGCCGCATGTTCCACTCCATTTTTGCAACTGCGGACCAAAAAGAAGGCATGCAGGCATTTGTTGAAAAACGGCAGGCAAATTTTAAAAATCAGTAAGAGATCAATAAAATGAATACAGAAAATCACTTAATGATTGAGCGACAAGGTAAGCTTGGCGTGATCACCTTAGATCGTGTGACTCATCTCAATGCATTGTCGCTAGATATGATTGAAGGGATTGGTGCCCAATTGGAGTTGTGGCGAAATGATGCTGCTGTTCAGGCGATCTTAATCAAATCAAATAGCCCAAAAGCCTTCTGTGCAGGTGGCGATATTCGCTATCTCTACGACAGTTATAAAAATGGCACAGCCGATTACAAAGGCTACTTTAGTGCCGAATATAAAATGCTCAATACACTGCGCGAATATGAAAAGCCAATCATCGTTGTGCTTGATGGCTATGTATTAGGTGGTGGTTTTGGCTTGGCTCAGGCGTGTCACATTGTGGTAAGCAGTGAAAAGTCCAGATTTGCCATGCCTGAAACAGCGATTGGTTTTTTCCCGGACGTTGGCGCAACTCATTTCCTGTCTCGTCTTGATGATATTGGCGTTTATATGGCAATTACGGGTGAGCAGATCAGCAGTAGCGATGCGCTCTATCTCGACTTAATTGACTACCATGTGCCAAGCGATCAGTTACAAGCTTTACAAGACGCTCTCGTTGACGCGCCAAGTTTAAGCAAAGAGGGAATTGAACACATCATTACCCGATTTATTACTCGTCCTGCTGAAAGTGAGCTCAAACAGTTGGCAGAAGGTATCCGTAAACATTTTGGATTTCAGCATTTAGATGAGATCGAACAAAGCCTTGAAAATGAACAGGATGAAAGCTTAAAGACTTGGGCAAGTAAGATGCTGAGTATTTTGCAGCAGCGTTCATTTATTGCCAAACAAACCAGCTTGAAACTGCAACATTTAGGCCGTGGACTTTCACTACAGCAGTGTATGCAGCTTGAGCGTGATTTACAGGATATCTGGTTTGAGCATGGTGACTTTATTGAAGGCGTTCGTGCGCTCATTGTTGATAAAGATAAACAACCACGGTGGCAAGAACGTAATCCTGAGCTGGAACAAATTTTAGAAAAACTAAGCTAAACCATTTTTCAAACACATAAAAAGCTTAAGGAGATCAAGCGAGACCTGAACATGCTTATGGTCAGGATAGATCATAAGCATAAAAAGACAAAACAAGAAAATCTAAAAAGGACATTACGATGCAAACAATACATGGAAACGGTTCACATCCTAAAAAGTCGTCACATCGATTAGCAGGCATCTCTAGCATGGTCGGCACCACGATTGAGTGGTATGACTTTTTTGTTTATGGTGCAGCAGCAGCCCTCATTTTTAACAAACTATTTTTCCCAAATCTGGACCCACTTACAGGTGTGCTTGCAGCATTTGCAACCTATGCTGTTGGGTTTATTGGGCGGCCTTTAGGTGGTTTAGTCTTTGGCCATTTCGGTGACAAGATTGGCCGTAAGTCAATGTTGTTGCTAACGCTGATGCTCATGGGGATTCCAACCGTACTGATTGGCCTCTTACCGACTTACGAATCAATTGGATATTGGGCTGCAATTGGCTTGGTGATCTTGCGATTTATTCAAGGTATGGCCATGGGCGGTGAGTGGGGCGGTGCCGTGCTTATGGCAGTAGAACATGCACCCGAAGGTGGTAAAGGGTTTTGGGGAAGTTTACCTCAAGCCAGTACCGGTGGGGGCTTAATGCTCGCCTCAATCGCACTAGGACTGGTGTCGTTATTACCTGAGCAAGCATTGTTTAGCTGGGGCTGGCGATTACCATTTCTTGCCAGCATTATTTTACTGGCAGTGGGTTGGTATATTCGTGTAAAAGTGCCTGAGTCACCAGACTTTGAAAAAGTAAAACAACAGTCCGAAGAAGTCAAAGTTCCGGCTTTTCAGGTTTTTAAAAACCATCCAAAACAACTTATCACCATTATTTTGGCGAGAGCTGCTGAAAATGCATGGTTCTATATTGCTTCAACTTTTACGCTAGCTTACACCACCACACAATTAGGTATTCCACGACAAGACATTTTGTTTGCTACCATTTGCGGTGCAGCCGTGATTTTATTTATGACGCCGTTATGCGGACATTTGTCCGATAAAGTCGGTCAACGCAATATGTTTATGTTTGGTCTATGCGTATTGGCACTTTATTCTTATCCATTTTTTAGCATGCTCAATACCAAAGATCCGGTACTGGTCTGGACGGCAATTGTTTTGGCAATTGGTGTGGTGTTTCCGATTATGTATGCGCCACAAGCTCAGCTTTTTGCGCGTCAATTTCCTGCTGAAATTCGTTATAGCGGTATTTCGATTTCGGTACAGTTGGCAGGTGTTTTGGGTGGTGGTTTAGCCCCTATGATTGCCACTAAACTGCTCAGTATTGGGCAAGGCAATCCATATTTAATTATGTTTTATATCGGAAGTATGGCTGTAGTTGCGATTATATCGACATCATTTATGCCGCGCGATTGGAGCTATAAAAAGGATGAGACTTATTATAAGAAAGCAAACCTAAATCTAAAAACCAAGATTGATTAATATGCACTCATTGCTCGGTCATATGTATAGATTGCTATGTAAAAATTAGGACTCATGCCCCAAGGATAGGCATGAGTCCTATATAAGAAATTAGATATCAATCAAGCATGCAAACATCGAATATCCATCAATCGTCATTGGTGGACCTGCACGATGGGCACGAAAACCCGCAGCACGTAATAAACGTTCTACTCCAAGAGGAGAAGTCGTAATGAGTTGTTTTGCGCCTTGTTCTCTTGCAAAGTTGATTGCTTCTTGCAGAATTGCAATTGAGACAGGTGATGACACAGCCTGACTGGTAGAGGAAGGTGGATTTGAAAAATCTACGGCTGAAAACCTTGATAATTCCCAAATTTCTGGTGAGCAGGGAATAGGCATTCCATTGAGAAGTTGGGGAAATATTTCCCCGAGTAAATAGGGTTGTGTGGTGGGTAGTAGTCTGGCACAACCAATGATATTGGATTCTCTGTCTTGAGCCACGACATAAGCTGTATCGACTTTATCAAATTGATCTAGTTCTTCATTGTTTGGACAGTTCAACTCCCAACCCAAATATTCAACAAATACCCTGTAGCGGTAACTTTTAAATTTGGTATATAGGCCTTCTGAAAAATTGTTTTGAAATCCAGCAATAATATTCATTACAAGTGCTTCCACTTATTTTTCAAGTGACTTTACTGAACAGCTGGAAAGGCGGTAACTGTAAGAATTTACAGGTTTCTAAGAGAAGGTTTGACTTAATGAAGACTTGGTTAAGGACGTATCGATTTGGGCATAAATAAACGGTTCCCAGAACAAAGTATCTATTTTTTTCTCGAGTAATGTTTCATTAATATCAAATCCGATATCCATACCAGATACATCAACAATCATGATATTGCTTCGAGGTAACCCCACTCGTTTTACGGTAGTGATGCCATTATTCTCAATGAGTTCCCAATCCCATCCGGTACTTAAAGCTGGAGTTTGTGAAGTTGCCCATTCAGTAAAACCATAATAGAAAATTTGAGACGCTTCAGTATGTCTAGATTCAACGGTGGAGATGATGTGTTGGAGAGGATAACTCATGAGTTGGTTTTCGTTCATTCGAATAAAACCATCTGTTGAGATAGAGAAATGAGGGGGTATGCTAACCATGCTACCTGCTTAAGTACCCTAAATTAAGATTTAATGAATAAATAACATAAATTTTTGCCAATAAAATACTGTTATATTTAACAGGTTAACTGTAATTTGTTAGCACATCTTTAAGCTCTTCTTATTAGAGAGATTTTCGGGTAAAAAGTTATTTTTTTAAAGAGAATCCTTCGATGGAGCTTATTACATAGTCAATATTGCTACTACTCAAATAATAATTACAAGTATAGGGATTTCTACAGTAATTGATTGGTTTTTAAAATATTATAATTATTTTTAGTTTTTATATATAAAAAATAAGAAAATTGGAGATATCGAATAATTGATAGACAATATTATTTAATTAAATTAATAAAAGCATACTATAAAGATTAAGTGGTCGACCTCTTTATAAATTAAAAAAATATATATTTTGGAATAAAATGCATCGTATAAATTTTAATTTTTAAAGCATAATCTGCGCATGAAATATAACAACCTTGAAAGCTTTCAGACATCTAGTTTATCTGAATAATTTGCAACCATTCCGGGCTTAAAAGTGTTGTTAATTGGATGATGAATTCAAAATCTTTAATTGAGAGCTCTAATAGAAGAGTAGGCGCCGAAAATATATTTAGCAACTTCAGAATCTTTTAGATTTTTGAAGGACTTTATGGAAATTACGGTAAAAGATTAGACCTGCACTTCAATTTGATTGCTTGGATTCACAATATGCAACCGAATAAAAAATAGTCTGTGAATGGAGTCTAATGAGAGCAAATGGAAAGTTGGCAAGAGGATTTATTATCAGCATTTTTGGTGGTAAAAAATGAATACCAGTTGTTTGATATTGTTAAATCTACCGCATCAAGGCTCGGATTTGACTATTGCGCTTATGGTATGCAATCACCCTTATCTATTGCTGAACCAAAAACGATTATGTTGAATAATTATCCAGAAGCATGGCAGAAACGTTATGTGGAACAGCAATATGTGAAGATAGATCCAACTGTGCAGCATTGTATGGTATCACTTCAACCTCTTGTTTGGTCGAGTCAATCTGCAAAGACACAGGCAGAAAAAGATTTTTGGGAGGAGGCGCGTTCTTATGGTTTAAATATCGGTTGGGCTCAGTCAAGCCGTGATTTTATTGGGACCCGAGGAATGCTAACACTGGCAAGATCCAACGACCAGTTATCAGAAAAAGAGCAAAAAGCACAATATACGAATATGTACTGGTTAACTCAAACAGTGCATTCCAGCATTGCTAAAATAGTAAATGATGTAGAGTTTGCTAAATTCAATCTTTATTTAACGAACAGGGAAAAAGAGGCGCTACGTTGGACTGCCGAAGGCAAAACGTCAGCAGAAATAGCTCAGATTCTTGGAGTAACTGAAAGAACCGTAAATTTCCATCTCAGTAACTCCATGCAAAAGTTAAATGTAAATAATAAAATTTCAGCAGCTATTCGAGCAGTAATGCTAGGGCTTTTGTAGAGAGTATAAATAACACAGGACTTTAATATTAAAATTAAAAGAAATAAATAATTTTAAGATTTATATGATTGATTTACATTAATTAAATGTTTTAAATTTAAGGAAATATAATAAATTAATTTTCAATATTAAAATATCTATCTATCTATCTATCTATCTATCTATCTATCTATCACTATGCTATATTTTTAAATATTTATATTTTATATATGCCTATATAAATATAATAATTTGATTTTTAATTTATATTATTTTTATAAAGTTTTTGAAATTATTTAATCTAGAGTTAAAAATAATAAGAAAGAAACTGTTTAAGAGTAAAAAACCTTCAAAATCTTGGCTTGTGCGTATCTAAATTAGGTATAGATGAGGCATTAATTTAAAATAATGATAAGAAATTAAAAATATATAACTAAACAAAAAATGATTCATATAAAGGATTTAGCTTCTTAATTTTCGATAAGAGACCACTAACCTGTAAACACTTACAGGTGTAATAATCAACACTCATACATAAAATATAATGTGAATTTATATTTTAAATAAAAAGTATATTTATTCTTTATTAAGAAACCTAGCAAGAAATGTCGTTTCTGAATTAGCAGATTTTAAAGGTTAATTATAATTAATCGGAGTAAGTTATGGCTGTAATGTGTACGGATAATATCATTGCAACTTTGGAATCCCACGCAAAATTAAATGGAAATAAGATCGCTTTTGAGTATTTGGGACGCCAGTCTGGTGGTATTCAATCTCTGACATATGCAGATTTGAATGAGCGAGTTCAACATCAAGCCCAAATATTAATGAATCTTGTAGACAGTGGTGACCGTGCCGTATTGCTGTTCGAACCTGGGTTGGATTTTATCGTATCGTTCTTTGCCTGTTTGAAAGCTAAAATTATTGCAGTACCAGTCAGCTTACCGTTTAACCGTAATGGTTTTTCTAATATTTTGAATATTATGAATGACTGTGAGCCTAAGATTGTATTCACAACAAAAAAGATTCTTGAGCTAGCAGGTCTTATCACACTAAAAGCTCAAAATGAAAATTTGATATTACATGCTGTTGATGCCGAATTGCAGCGTGACTTGGTGGAAAAGGATTTTCCGCTTATTACTGAAAAAGATATCTGCTTCCTTCAATATACTTCAGGCTCAACAGGCTGGCCTAAAGGCGTAATTGTCACTCATAAAAATATTATGGCCAATGAAGTCATGATTGCCGAAGCTTTTGGTACACAACCAGAAGATGTTGGCCTGACATGGCTGCCTGTTTACCACGATATGGGGTTGATTGGCTCGGTTTTGCAAACCGTATATGTGGGACTGACTTGTTATATCATGTCGCCGCTGGACTTCATTCGAAAACCTCTTAAATGGCTACAATTTATTAGTGAAAAAGGCGTCACGATTAGTGGTGGACCAAACTTTGCCTATGAATTGTGTCTACATCGCATCACTGATGAGCAGGCTGCAGCGCTTGATCTAAGCCGTGTGCGTGTGCTGTTTAATGGTGCCGAGCCGATCAAGGCCCATGTTATGCAACACTTCATGGAAAAGTTCAATACACAATCGAAGCTCCGACTAGATACTTTCTTGCCATGTTATGGCTTGGCAGAAGTGACGCTCTTAGTCAGTGGCGTAACTGGCCCTCTCAATGCAATTTCACTTGATCGTGACAAGTTAAATGCCCATTTGGTACAGACCAGCCAAGATCAGACAGCCGTACAAGTAGTGAGCTGTGGCAAGATCTCGAAACATATTGATTGTCGTATCGTTAATCCTCATACCCGTAAAGAGGTGGCGGCTCACGAAGTCGGTGAAATCTGGCTAGCAGGTGAGAGTGTCACTGCGGGTTACTGGCAAAAGCCGGAAGTTAATCAGGAAACCTTTGAAGCAACGATCCTTGATGAGGCGGGACAACCTAGCCAAGTACACTACTTAAGAACGGGTGATATGGGCTTTATCAAAAACGGAGACCTTTATATAACCGGCCGCCTTAAGGATGTGATTATCATTCGTGGCAAAAACTATTATCCGCAAGATATCGAGTGCTCTGTTGAAATGGCACATCCTGCTGTTCGTAAAGGTTGTGTCGCAGCAGTGAACTTTGCTGATTCTGAAGGGGTTACGGTTGTACTTGAGATTAAGAAAAAGTCCTTAGATAAAACACTTAATTTTGATACCATCAGAACTCAAGTTAAAGAACAAGTGGCGGCTGATATTGGCTTGCCTGTAGACGGTGTCTATTTACTGCACCAAGGCCGAATAAATAAGACCACTAGCGGCAAAATTAGAAGAAGAAAAATTAAAGAGCAGATCGAACGCGGTCAACTGGTCTGTTTAACCCATCCAAACCGTAGAACGGTGATTGCTCGAAACTATGTCAAGAACGGCTTAGACGTCATCCGTGATCGTGAGCAGCGGGGGCAGCTGATTCGTTATAGCTCCAATCTACTCAACTCAATGATCAAGGAACGTGAAGTACGCACGCTGATTTTTAATCGTCTGAAAAGTGCTTTGTTTTAACCCTTATCTTTTAAATCTTTGAGTGAAAATCCATGTCACTTACGTCCAATTTGCGGCAGTTTCAATCTGCCGCTCGTCTGGAGCAAATTTTAGGCTCCGTACATGATACCAATAATGATTTTTCTTGGTCCGCAGCTATCGAGCGTGATGAGAAAGAGCAATATCCACAGCGAGCTGTTGATTTTCTGAATGCGGTGGGTATGAACCGTTTCTATGTGCCTTCAGAGCTTGGAGGCCGTATGGAAATTGGTGAAGAGTTGTTATATCTGCATCGCGTGTTGGCACGACGCGATCTGACCATCAATTCGACCTATAGCACGAATGCTTGGTCTGTGATCGTATGGATCGGTGGTAATGAGAGCCAATGCCAAAACATCGCTAACCGAATTTTAAGTGGTGCTGCTCCAGCGCTGGCTTATAGTGAGAAAGCGCATGGTGCTGACCTGTTATCTAGTGAAGTGACTGCGCAGCCTTCCGACAGTAAGTACATCTTAAATGGTGAGAAATGGTCGATCAATCGCGCCACTTTAGGAGATTCTTTAAGCTTAATCGCTAAAACGTCAAATGATCGTGGACCCCGTAGCCTGAGTGCATTCTGGCTCGATAAGCGTCATATGGCTTCTAAAGGAACGTATAGCCTGAACCGTCTTCCAACAGTAGGTATGCGTGGTCTAGATATCAGCGGTATTGGTTTTAATAACGCTGAAATTCATAAAGATGCCCTAATCGGTGAAGAAGGCCAAGGATTAGAGCTTGGGCTTAAGACGCTACAGGTAACACGTGCATATTGCAGTAGTTTCTCTCTAGGCGCTGGCGATACGATGCTACGCATCGCAACTGAGTTTGCGATTGAACGCGAGTTATATAACAAAAAAGTAATAAGCATACCGTTGGTACGTGAGCAACTCGCTACAGCTTATGCCTACCTTTTAGCAGCGGAGGTGTTATCACTTGTTGGTGCGCGAGGGTTACACGTTTGTATCAATCAATTCAGTACATGGTCACCAATCGTCAAGGTACTGGTGCCTGAATATGTAGAGTCGCTTGCCAAAATCACATCCTCAGTGCTTGGGTCACGTTTTTTCTTAAGAAATGCATATGCAGATGGAATGTTCCAGAAAGCATTCAGGGACCATCTGATTGTCAGTGTGTTTGACGGTAGTAGCACCGTCTGTCTAGACAGTCTGAGTTTTCAGCTCAAATCTGCCAATAAAGGGCGCAGTAAAAAAGCCGACCATCTCAATCAAGCTGAAGCGAAAGCACGCTATCGTCAGTTATATGACTTACAGGTAGAGACAGGTGCTATTGATTTCCGTGAGCTTGAGATTTTCAACCGAGATGGTGACTTGGTGATGGAGTCACTCGAAACAATCATTGAAATGCTCAACGATCCTAATGTCACAGTTGGGTTGTCTGCTGAGATGCTAGCTACGCTACGTGAGCGAGCAGACCAACTTCTTGTTGAACAGCGTTCATTGGATCAAAAAATTCAGGACTACTTTTCAAATTCTGAGCAAAGCAAGGAGTTTGAAACGATGCGCTTCAGTCTTGCCCGTAACTATGCCGAGTTATTCGCTCGTATTGCTGTGTTGGGTTTCTGGGTTTTTAACCGCCATGGTTTAAGGCCTGCTTTACAGGATGGTGCATGGCTGATCATTTTCTTAAATGCTGCTGAAGGGCAGACAGCTCCTCCTATGACGTCACTACGTGAAAGCACATTGGCAGATCTGCTGGACCGAATTTCAACCAATCACATGTTATCTGTCATCGATTTTGCACTGGCACCGCGTGATGCCAAACCGGTTAAAAAGGAGATTACCCCATGAATAAAGATAAAGCTTACTGGAGCGCAATCATTCGTACGCTAGTCGCTAAAGAGATGCGCGTAGAGCCTGAGACGATTGATCCAGATCAAAAATTTACCAGTTATGGTCTTGATTCGATTGTTGCTTTGTCTGTGTCTGGGGATTTAGAAGATCTGACGAAATTAGAACTTGAGCCAACACTATTATGGGATTACCCAACAATCAATGCGTTGGCTGAATATCTTGTTTCTGAGTTGCAGCAGGGAGTCGCTTCATGAACAACTTTGCACGACTAGAACCGGAAGTTCTGTCGCGTCATGCGATTTCTGCAGAGCAGCTTGGCATTTGGTATATCCAGCGTCTTGAGCCAACTTGCAGTGCCTACAATATGGTGGTGGCCTTTGATGTGAAGGTTAACCAACCATTAGGTAACAAGCCAATAGAAATACTAGAAGCGGTAATGCATGATTATCCGCTACTGCGCGTAAGCATGCCAGCCAATGATCAGGGAATTGAGCAACTCATCTGGGATCGCGTGTACCCGAATATCATCTTTTCTGATGCTCGTCATATTGATGCTTCTGATTTGACGCAATTGGTTGAACAGGACACCAAGCAGCCATTTGACCTGACTCAGCCACCGTTATGGCGTATTCATTGTTATGAACGAGGTCAAAATCATTATGTAATCGCATTTGTGATTCATCATGCGCTCATGGATTTTTGGTCAATTGGTCTATTGCTGCGAGACGTTAGCAAACGTTTTGGACTCGTTGCAGAGTCGGATGCAGTGAACGGAATCGAGTTTGCACAGTATGCCGATAAGCAGCAGAGCAGCGTGATTGATGATACTGATGAGAGCTTAATTTTCTGGAAAAATGTACTGAAGCATGCACCACATGTGCATAGCATTCCGCTTGACTATCCTCGTCCAGCCGTACAGCAACATAAAGGTAGTTCACTGGTTTTCCGTGTGCCTGAGTCAGTGTCATCTGGCCTTGTAAACTTAGCAAAAGATTATGAGATCACATTATTCGGACTTGTGCTCTCTAGCTTTTATGTTCTGCTACACAAACTATCTAATGAAAATAATCTAGTCATTGCTACGCCCGTAGCAGGTCGACTTGAACGTTCTTTACGTAATGCATTGGGTCAGTTTGTCAACACGATTGCTATTCACATAGACATCGATGCTGATCAGACTTTACGTCAATTTACCCAGCAGGTTCAGGAACAATTAAGACAAAGCCTTAAACATCAAAAAATTGCCTTTTCTAGAGTAGTTGAAGCTGTCTCACCAAAGCGTGATGGCAGTATTAATCCATTGGCTCAGATAGGAATGTTCTGGGAACGTCTGGGTGGTATGGATGAGTTTAAAGAACTACTCCTACCAATCCAGACTCCGGCCACTTTGGTTGGACAAGATTTGACGTTAGGAAGTTTTCCGGTTCGCCAGCAAGAAGGACAGTTGGATATTACGCTGGAAATGGGCGGTGAATATCAAGGTGAACTCGTTGGTGTATTGAAATACAACACTGATCTATTTTCTGCGCAGTCTGCCGAGAATATGGTGCAATTGTTGCAAGCTGTACTCGCAGAGATGGTGGCCCATCCTGAACGTAAGATTGTTGAGCTAGATATCGCTCCTGATTATAAAGATGGCATTCAGTTCGAGGCTCTCCGTGGAAAGGTGACTGATTATGCTCAGCATGATCTACTTGGAATGATTCTAAAGCAGATTGTTGAGCGTGGTGAAAATCATGCTTTAACCTCAAACGATCATACGATTAGTTATCATGACTTAGGTCAACATATTGCTGGTATTGCTGAATATTTGCGTGCACACGGTATTACACGTGGCGATCGTGTAGGACTAATGTTAGACCGCACGGCGTTATTGCCAGCAGCAATCCTTGGGATCTGGGCGGCAGGTGCAGCTTATGTGCCACTGGATCCTAATTTCCCAACTGAACGTCTACAGAACATTATTGAAGACGCTGAACCTAAAGTCATCTTGACTCAAACCGAGTTAATGGATGGTCTTAACGTTTCTGTGCCATGCTTAGATATCAATCAAGCTGGTGTTGTGTCACTAGAGCACGTGCGCGAGACGCTTGCCTTTGGTGACATAGCTTATGTGATGTACACATCAGGCTCGACAGGTAAGCCTAAAGGTGTCCGTATTGGGCATCCTTCAATTATCAATTTCTTGCTATCTATGAATGATAGATTGCAAGTAACGACTGAAACTCAGCTATTAGCAATTACCACGTATGCCTTTGATATTTCAATTCTTGAATTACTCATTCCGCTGATGTACGGCGGTGTGGTCCATGTTTGCCCACGTGAAGTATCACAAGATGGCAATCAATTGGTGGATTATCTAAATGCTAAGTCTATCAATGTCCTGCAGGCAACACCGGCTACTTGGAAAATGCTCTTAGACAGCGAGTGGAGCGGCAATGCGGGATTGACAGCACTCTGTGGAGGCGAAGCGTTAGATACTATTCTGGCAGAAAAACTGCTCGGTAAAGTCGGTTGTCTATGGAATGTCTATGGTCCGACCGAAACTACAGTGTGGTCTAGTGCGGCTCGTATCACTGATGCAAAGTATATTGATTTAGGTGAACCACTGGCGAACACTCAGCTTTATGTCCTTGATGAGCAGCAGCGTTTAGTTCCACCAGGCGTTATGGGTGAGCTTTGGATTGGCGGTGATGGTCTGGCAGTTGATTACTGGCAACGCCCTGAACTGACAGATGCACAATTTAGAACATTGCCATCTCTACCAAATGCCGGTCGACTCTACCGTACAGGGGATAAAGTCTGCCTGCGTACAGATGGACGTCTGACTCATCACGGACGTCTGGATTTTCAGGTCAAGATTCGTGGGTTCCGTATCGAACTAGGTGAAATCGAGAATGTCCTCAAACAGATCGACGGTATCACAGATGCAGTAGTGCTGGTTAAAACTACAGGTGATAACGACCAGAAACTGGTGGCATATGTAACTGGACAAGAGCTTGATATTGCTGGTTTAAAAAAGACCCTGCAAATCCATCTTCCAGCTTATATGGTGCCAAGTGCGTTTATCCGATTGGATGAGTTTCCAATGACGGCCAACAATAAGTTGGATCGTAAGGCATTTCCTGAGCCGATCTTTGAGCAGAGCAATGATTATGTTGCACCACGTGATCCGATCGAAATCGAGCTGTGTACTACCTTTGAACAGATCTTGTCGGTCAAGCGAGTTGGTATACATGATGATTTCTTTGAATTAGGTGGGCATTCACTATTAGCTGTGAAGCTTGTCAATCATCTCAAAAAGGCTTTCGGTACCGAACTGTCAGTTGCTTTGTTGGCACAGTACTCCACTGTGGAACGTCTGGGTGAGATCATTCGTGAAAATAAAGAAATTAAACCATCCATCGTAATTGAGCTGCGCCGTGGAACCTCTGAGCAACCGTTGTGGCTGTTCCATCCAATTGGTGGCAGTACCTTCTGTTATATGGAACTTTCGCGTCATCTTAATCCGAACCGTACCCTACGTGCTATTCAGTCTCCTGGACTGATTGAGGCAGATGCTGCGGAAGTGGCGATTGAAGAAATGGCGACGCTCTATATTGCTGAAATGCGAAAGATGCAGCCTCAAGGGCCTTATTTCCTCGGTGGTTGGTGTTTCGGTGGGGCGATTGCCTACGAGATTAGCCGTCAGTTGCGTCAAATGGGACAACAGGTCACAGGTATTGTCATGATCGATACCCGTGCTCCAATTCCAGAAAATGTACCTGAAGATGCCGATGATGCCATGCTTTTGTCTTGGTTTGCCCGTGATTTGGCTGCGCCTTATGGCAAAAAGTTGACGATTCCAGCGCAATATTTGCGTGAGTTGAGTCCAGATCAAATGTTTGATCATGTACTTAAAGAAGCTAAGGCCATTAATGTTCTGCCTCTCGATGCAGACCCATCAGATTTCCGACTTTACTTTGATACCTATTTGGCGAATGGCATCGCACTCCAGACCTATTTCCCAGACCCAGAAGATTTTCCAATCCTTTTGGTTAAGGCCAAAGATGAGCCAGAGGATTTTGGGGAAAGCTTAGGTTGGGATCAACTAGTCAAAGACACGTTGACACAAGTCGATTTGCCTGGTGACCACTCATCAATTATGTACGCTGAGAATGTCGTAGCTGTAGCCCAGACAATTGATCAGATGTACCCAATTCCTGCATAAGAAATATAAGAAGGTAGAACCACTATGGTGACCATAGAACATGCTTTCCTCATACCGGCCAAGATTGACAAGGTTTTCAACTACCTTGCAAACCCAGCCAATGATGCAGGTTGGCAATTGTCGTGTAAACATTCTGAACTGCTAGACAGTACTCCGCGTGTGGGCAGTAAGTACGAGATTGGTTTTAGCTTTATTGGTCGTGAAATGTCCTTTAAAGGTGAAATTACACATCTAGTACCGAACGAATTGTATGCGTTTAAAGTAGTGGAGGGACCCTTTCACTACACAGGTACTTACCGTTTCAAACCACATCCGGAAGGTACATGGATTGAATGGGTGTTTGAAGCTGAACCAGGTAGTTTTTTTGGTGTATTGCCGCCAGCACTGCTAAAAAAGATGGTGCTCGCCCAGTTCAAAAAAGATGTCGACAATCTTCAAGCATTGGCTCAGAAGGGTGAAGCCTATGAGTCAGTTGGCAATGAAAATAAACCAACTCTCGAAACCAATAGACCACCTCATAAGACTCAACAAATGATGGAGAGATACGCGCGTTGGATTCTTAGCCACCGCCGTATTGTCTTGACTTTGGTGATGCTCTTAACACTTGCTCTGGCATATCTGGCATCTGGTGTAAAAATTATTATTGACCCAGATGCACTTGCACCTAAAGGGCATCCCTACATCACCTCGACCAAGCTGATTGAAAAGAAATTCGGCTCCAAATATATGGTCGTGATTGGTATTACTCCGAAGCAGGGTGATATTTATCAGCCGCAAGTATTGGAGAAAGTCAAACGCATTACAGAAGAAGTTGATAATGCACCGGGCGTGGTCCGTTCCACGATGATGAGTCTGGCTGCACGTCAGGCAAAAGGTATCGAGGCGAATGCAGAAGGGTTCGATGCCAAGAAACTATTGCCGAGTAGTTCAGTCACTCAAGAAGATATCGATCACCTGAAAAAACTGCTGGCACTGAATCCAACCTATATGAATTCAGTGGTATCTAAAGATCAACAAACTGCTGCGATTTTGCTTGAGCTTGAGGAAAGTCCAGAGGGCTTCCAGAAAATGATGGGCCCGATTAATAAAATCGTAGAAAGCGAACAATCTAAAGATATGACCATCAGTGTCGGTGGCAATCCTGTGTATCTGGATAAAGCTGAAGACTACTCTAAGCGTATCAATATCTTGTTCCCGATTGCCGTATTAGTGATTGGTTTATTGCACTTTGAAGCATTCCGCAGCAAGCAAGGTTTGATTCTGCCGCTCGTTACAGCTTTGTTGGCTGTGGCATGGGGTATGGGCATGATGGGCTTGTTCAAACAGCCAATGGATATCTTTAACTCGCCTACGCCAATTCTGATTCTGGCCATCGCGGCAGGGCATGCCGTGCAGTTGCTCAAGCGCTACTATGAAGATTTTGATCGCCTGATTGCTCAAGGGATGGAGCCTAAAGCTGCCAATAGCGAAGCTGTAGTGCAGTCTTTGGTTCGTGTTGGTCCAGTTATGGTGTTGGCTGGTGGTATTGCAGCAGCTGGATTCTTCTCTCTGTTGACTTTCAACATTCCAACGATTCGTTCATTCGGTATTTTTACAGGAATTGGGATCATCAGTACGCTGGTGATCGAGATGACTTTTATTCCGGCACTCCGCTCAATGTTGCCACCACCTTCGGTTGTGAAGGTCAAACGCAAAGGCTTGCCAATTTGGGATTGGATTCCAAATCGTATTGGTGATGTCATTTTGTCAGTTCGTCCACGAATGATGTTAATGACTGCGATTGCGGCAATGGGCGTCTTACTTGCTATCGGCACGAGCCGTATTGTGGTAGACAACGACAGCCGTAATTTCTTCTCTCGTGACTTACCAATGCAACAAGACGACAGATTCTTGAATCAGTCTCTCGGTGGCACAAACAGCCTTTACATTATGGTTGATACCAAAGTTCGTGATGGTATTGAAAACCCTGAAATCCTAAAAGCGATTGATAATACAGAAAAGTTCGCGAACTCAATTCCAGAGGTCGGTAAAACCATCTCTATCGTGGACTATATCAAACGAATGAATCAGGCAATGAATGCTGATCAGCCACTAGCATTTCAGGTTCCTGCAACCAAAGATGTCGTTGCTCAGTATCTGCTGCTGTATTCAATGTCTGGTGAGCCGACTGATTTTGATTCATACATTGATACCACTCAGCGCTATGCCAAGATCACGATTCTTCTGAAAACTGGCAGTAATCATCGCATTAAAGAAATCCTTGAGTCGCTAAAAACGTATATGGCGGGTCAATTGGGCGATAAAGCTGTAGTAAGTTTTGGTGGTGATGTGACGCAAACCATTGCCTTAACTGAAACCATGGTTCACGGCAAGCTCATGAACATTCTACAAATTTCATTTGCCGTATTCTTTATTTCAGCATTGGTTTTCCGTTCGATTTCAGCGGGACTGATTGTTCTTACACCACTTCTGTTCTCAATTCTTGCCATCTTTGGTGTGATGGGCTGGCTCGACATTCCGCTCAATATTCCGAACTCTCTCATCTCGGCCATGGCTGTAGGTATTGGTGCGGATTATGCCATCTACTTCCTCTATCGCTTGCGTGAAATCTTGCGCGAAGAAGGCGGCGATATCAAAGATGCTATCCGTAAAACCTTAAGTACTGCTGGTAAGGCTTCTCTTTTTGTTGCGACTGCGGTTGCTGGTGGGTATGGCGTATTGTCCTTATCACAAGGCTTTCACGTCCATCAATGGCTCGCGATGTTTATTGTGATTGCGATGCTTTTCAGTGTATTTGCAACCTTAATTATGGTACCTACAATGATTCTAATATTAAAACCTCGTTTTATCTTTTCTCCAAAGAAGAAGAGCATACCTGTTGCACAAACTGTGATGACAAGCCTTTTGTTGGGTACAGCGCTCACAATGTCGATGCCTAAAACATCTCATGCAGATGAAGTTCAAGATATTGTTAATCGTAGTGATGATGCCTCTAAGTTCTTGTCTTCAACGGCTAGTGCCAAATTTATTTTGACCTCTAAAAATGGGGAGCAACGTGTACGTTTAACTAAAAATATGACCAAGCTTGCTGGAAATACGCAGAACAACATGCGTTTGACTGAGTTCATTTCACCAGCAGATGTCCAAGGAACCACGACGCTGTTGATTGAAAATGCGAAAGGCAGCGATAGTATGTTTGTCTATTTGCCTGCGTTGAAAAAAGTACGCCGTCTTGCATCAGCGAATAAGGGTGATGCTTTTATTGGTACAGACTTTAGTTATGGTGATGTTCTTGGCTATAAGCTCAGTGACTGGAAGTACACGAAACTGGCAGATGGCAAATTTAATGGCAAAGATTGCTACATGATTGAAGCAACGCCAATCAATAATACGGTGAAGAGTGACTTTGGTTATAGCAAACGTCGTATGTGCATACTCAAAGACAACTTTGTTACAGCAACCATCGATATTTGGGATACAGCAGGCAAACCATTAAAACATATTGAATTCACCGATATCCGTCCTTACGGCAAAGTGAAACCAAGATGGCAAGCCATGAAATCTATGGCGAAGAATCTGCAAACTCAACATATGACGCAAGTGATCGTCAATGATTTTGCGGCAGAAAAAACCTTGTCCGATAAGCTTTTCTCACCGCAGAGTCTTGAGAAATGACGCAAGGTGCCTATTGGGTATTTGTATGCTGCAGTAGCTTTATGCTACTGCAGCATACTTATGCAGATGACAGCGAAATGAGTTTTGTGAGCCAAAACTCAGCTAGACTCGATGTGTGGTCATCAGATCGCGATTTAAGTTCGTTAAAAAACATTGGGCAAGCAAGTTTCTGGTCCAATGGTACACTCAAATTTAACCCTGCATTTAAGCTGCATTACGACATAGTGGTTTCAGACGAAACAGACCACACTGTAAACCCAGATCAGGTGAGTAAGGTAAATCGTAACTTACGTGAGTTGTATTCGTCATATAATTGGGACCAGACCGTCTATGTCGATGTTGGTCGTCAGATTGTCGTCTGGGGGAGAGCAGATGGAATTAACCCAACGGATAACCTATCGCCCCGTGACTATACGCGTCTAGTACCAGACGAGACAGATCAACGTCTAGGAAATGATGCAATCAAATTGATGTATATTCCTGAATCTGGAACCAATAAATGGACGGCATTGTGGTATCCGCGTAGTCGTTCAGATGTGATTCCATTGCGTCAGATTGCTGGTGTTCAGTATGACATAGACCGTAAGAGCCGTCCTGCATTTGCAATGCGTTGGGATTATTCCGTAGATGGTCTAGATGTAGGGGCGTCGTATTTCTCAGGTTTAGATCATATGCCTGATCTGTCAGTTCTTTCAGCGTCTCCAACCGGGGAGGCCACATTGCAACTGAAAAATAACCCTATGTCTGTCTATGGGTTTGATTTCAGTTATAACCATAACGATCTCGT
>NZ_POYH01000036.1:0-21249 GCF_002899995.1 Acinetobacter sp. AKBS16
CTTGATTGTCTTTCGCCATACGAGATAAAAATTCTTTCTGGTCAGCAGGTAAAGCCTTAGAAAAAACATCAACTAAGTAGTTTGGCTGGCGACGATAAGTAAACATACCTTCACCTTGATAGAGCAGGTCAATATAGGCTTGGCCTTCATGTTGAAGTAAATATTGATCACGCGGGCTCAGTTGGGCGAAGAGCTTTTTCTGACTTTGAATCACCTTTTTAAGGTCTTGTTTCTGTTCTAAAACAGCATAGCCAAATGCTTCAAAAGCTCTAGCTGTTTTATCAGTGTAGTCTTGTTTTAGAAAACGCTGATACATGGCAGTTGAAGCTTCAATTAGCTTAAGCTGTTCCTCATTTTTTAACGAAGGAACACAGGTTTTAAGCTTTTCATTAATTTGATTTAAGTCTTCTATTTTACTGTTCTGATTAATCGTGTGCATGGCTACCATAATTTGCAAGCAACTACTGTCTTGTTTTTGAATGGCTTTTTGCTCAGTTGATTTTTGCTCTTTAGATACAGCCTGTTCTTGCTCTGATGTTTTACTACATCCAGCTAAAACTAGTGCACTGCACATACTCATCATTAGAATTTTTTTCATCTTTATATTTTTATCGAAATTGATATTGCTCAAATTATAACGCTTAAAAAGATTGCATCACTGTTAGAAATCTTTATTATTAGGTAGGTCGGTCTACTTAGGTAAAGCTATGAATGATAAAACAGCAAGACAGAAAATTCTCGATGCAGCGGCAACACTGTTTTATAACGATGGCATTACTGCAACAGGAATTAATACGGTTACGGCTAAAGCAGATGTAGCCAAGATGTCGCTTTACAATAATTTTTCTTCAAAAGGTGAACTTGTTGATGCCTATATTGCTGCACGACATCAAGAGTGGTTAGACCTTTATCAAAAGCGTTTAGAAAAAACAAAAACAGCGAAAGAAGCTATTTTGGCCGTATTTGATGCCTATCAAGATCATGCCGAGTTTGCTTATGAAAAGGGTTTTAGAGGATGTGGGCTATTAAATGCTGCCGCAGAGTTCCCAGCAAATAGTTCAGGACGAAATGCTGTAAGACAGCATAAAGAACAAGTTGAGGCGATTGTTGCCGAGCATTTAAATCGCTTATTAAAAGATTCACAGCGTGTTAGCTATATCGCCGCACAACTTTCTTTTTTATTAGAAGGGTCGATGGCAAGAGCTGGTTTAGAGGGTAGTAGCCGTCAACTTCAATTAGCGAGACAAATGGCAGAAGATATTTTAGATCGAGAATGCCAACATGATTAGCCTTATTAAAAATAGTAGTTATGGTGGCACTATTGCAATTTTAGTAGCCTCTTTCTTATGGGGAACCACGGGGACAGCCGCAGCATTTGCCCCAACACTCGGACCACTTGCAATTGGCGCGGTTGCTATGGGGGGAGGTGGGCTTTTACAGGCATTGATTGCATCTCAGGCCATTCGGGAACACCGACAATTTATTGGGCGAAATATTTCTATTATTCTTTTAGGTGTTATGGCAGTTGGGATATATCCCCTAGCTTTTTATTCTTCCATGCATTATGCCGGAATTACGATTGGTACGGTGGTTTCAATTGGTTCGGCTCCACTCATTGCAGCAGTTTTAGAGCGATTCTTTGACCGTAAAGTTTTATCTAAAACATGGTTCCTAAGTTTTGTGTTGGGGGTTGTAGGGGTAAGTTTGTTATCTATGGGCGAAAGCCACGCAGCACAAGAGAGTACAAATGAGTGGAATAAAATTTTTGGTATTTTTCTTGGGCTGGTAGCGGGTGCAACATATTCACTTTATTCATGGGCTGCAAAAAGATTAATAGACCGAGGTATTGCTGCTAAAGCTGCAATGGGCATGATTATGGGTGGTGGGGCAGTCATCTTGCTTCCAACTTTATTAATTACAGGTGGTGGGTTACTGCAAAGTTCAACAAATTTACTTGTTGCTGGCTATATGATGCTTATCCCTATGTTTTTAGGATATTTACTTTTTGGTTTCGGGTTAAAAACTGTAAATGCGAGTAAAGCCACCACTTTAACTTTATTTGAACCTCTTGTTGCAGCAATTTTTGCCATTGTTTTGGTTGGCGAGAGTGTCTCATGGATTGGGTGGGTAGGCATGTTTTTGATTTTCATTTGTATTTTGATGTTATCAAAGCCTGAAAATACATAAAAAATGAAAACTTTTACTGGCTTGAGTTTAAATTAAATTTTTCTTAGTCTTAAAGCCAAGTTTTATCGTTGATTTAAACAATGAAAATAAAATTAATGCTTGTTGCGGGTTTATGGAGTTTTACATCGTCGAGTTTTGCTCTAGATTTAGTTGAAACTTATGAGCGCGCAAAACTAAATGATCCGACGTGGCAAGCGAATCAACAACAGTTTGAAGCAGATCAGCTTAATTTAGGCTTAGCAACAGGCGCTTTACTACCAACAGTTACACTATCTGGAAATATTACCCGTAATCGACAAACGGTAAAGCGTTCAAATTTTCCCGGTGTTGATCAGGAAGGACTTTCCGATGCTTTGGTAAGTAATACATCGACTACCAAACAGGCTACTTTATCTGCCCGTCAGCCTCTTTTTCGTATGGATGCATGGGAAGGTTATAAACAGGTTAAAACTTCTGTTGCTCTTAGTGAAGTTACTTTAAGACTGCAAAAACAAGATCATGTTTTGAATGTAGCTGAAGCCTATTTTAATGTACTGCGTCAGCAGGCACTTACCGCTGCATATTTACAAGAAGAAAAAGCTTTGCTTGAACAGCTCAATATGATGAACGCCAAGCTTAAAGAAGGGTTGGTAGCACGTAGTGATGTGAGTGAAGCAAATGCCCAATATCAAAATGCCCGAGCCAACCGTATTGCTACCAATGTGCAGCTTTTATTGGCTCAAGAGCAACTATCTGAATATATTGGTCCGTATCAAGATAGGCTTGCTGTATTGAGAAGTGATTTTATCTTTCAAAAACCTTATCCGGCACAGCTCGATGAGTGGTTAGGATTAGCCCAACAGCAAAATTTAAAGATTCAACAAGCACGTTTACAAAAGCGATATGCTGAAGATCAACGTCGTGTGGAAAAAGCTGCACTTTATCCACAGATAGATGCAGTGGCGAGTTATGGTTATACCAAACAAACGCCAGAAACGCTGATTTCGACTGATGGGAAGTTTGATCAGGTCGGGGTAGAAATGAACTGGAACTTATTTAATGGAGGCCGGACCCGAACTTCTATTAAAAAAGCCAGTGCGGAGTTAAATAAAGCGCAAGCCCAACTTGATGCGGCCATTCGCCGTGCCAATGTCGATGTGAAAAGTGCTTTTATGCAGGTAGATACCGACCGAGCAAAACTTGAAGCAAGAAAGGCGGCAATGGATTCTTCAGCACTTGTTTCTCAAGCTTCAAAAGCAAGTTATAACGAAGGCTTAAAAAGTATGGTCGATGTTTTATTGGCGCAGCGTAATGCTTTTTCAGCAAAACAGGATTATCTTAATGCTCAGTATGACTATTTATTAAATGTATTACGTTTAAAAGCGGCTGTAGGTCAGCTAGGAGAAAAAGATCTAGTTGAATTAAATAGCTGGTTAACGTATCAGTAATAAAAAAATGCTTTTATCTGAAATTTAATTTTGTCATAAAAATTTAATGATTGATGTGTTTTAATGCTCAATCATTTTATCCCTGCGCCATCATGTTGGAGGCTTCCCTTGAGTCCGAGTAATCCGGTGTTAAGCCATCATATTTCTTCTCAATTTAATGAAGATTTGCAAGATGTGAACACAAAGTTTATGACCATGGGTGGCTTGGTCGAACAACAGGTTGCCAATGCAATTCATTCTTTGCTTGATACAGATGCGAACTTAGCAATTGATGTTCAATTTAAAGATAATGCGGTCAATCAATACGAACGTGATATTGATGAAGGGCTGACGCTGATTTTGGCACGTCGTCATCCGGCAGCAATTGACTTGCGTATGGTAATTGCCATGAGCAAAGCCAATACTGACCTAGAGCGTATTGGGGATGAAGCTGCAAAAATTGCCCGTATTGCGCAAAATCTATGTGAAGAGGGCGGTTCTCCTCGTGGCTACATGGAAACACGTCATATTGGTAACCAAGTACGAGTCATGATTCATGACGCACTTGATGCTTTTGCACGTTTAGATGCAGATCAGGCATTACGTGTACTTTTAGCCGATGCTGACATTGACCGTGAATATCAGTCGGCAACGCGTACTTTAATGACTTATATGATTGAAGACCCGCGTCATATTGCTCGTGTGATTAATGTCATGTGGGTTTTACGTTCTTTAGAGCGTATCGGTGATCACGCTCGTAATATTGCTGAACAAGTCATTTACATGGCAAAAGGCTTTGATGCACGTCATACCAAAATTGAAGAAATTGAAGCAAAAGTACACGAAAAGTAATATGTGAGCTGAGATATTTAAAGGCCTTGTTTCAGACAAGGCTTTTTTATTTTTAAAAAAATAATAGATAAAAAAATGTCCCGAACTTTGGGGGGAAGTTCAGGACAGAAAATCAAGTGCATTAAGAGAAAACACGACAGGGATCGTGTCTTACTTGCTATGAATTGATATTAAAGTTTCAGCTATTTCATGTCATGTAGAGTCCTGTGCGCTCTATGTAAGGCTTTATATGTTTGTGTAAGTTTCACGTAAAAAAAGGCAGGTCTATGTATATAAACCTGCCTTTTTAAAAAATGATGGGCTTGGAATAAACCTGTTATTCTGGTTTCCAGCCTTCCGCTTTTTCAACGCTTTCATCATTATTGAAGAACTTCTCACGTTGCTCTTCAAGGAATTTTTTCGCTTCTGGTTCAAACACGTTTAAACGCTTTTCATTAATTAGCGTAGTTTGGTGCTGTAACCATTCTTGCCATGCTTGCTTAGAAACATTTTCAAAAAATTCTTGGCCTTTGGCACCAGGAAACGGAGCAAAGTCCAATCCTTCCATTTCCTTTTGGTATTTACGGCAAAATACTTGTCGACTCATTTTGTATCCTTAAGCGTATAACTGTTCTAGACGTTTATGGGCACGTGCAATCGCAGCTTCAACCTGTTTTGGTGAAGTTCCGCCAATATGATCACGTGCATTTACCGAAGCTTCTAGTGTCAAAGCTTTATCAAATACATCTGCTGTAATTAGGTCAGAGAATTGTTGTAATTGCTCAAGTGTTAACTCAGATAAATCTTTTTCTTCAGCAACACCTAATGCAACAGCTTTACCTACAATTTCATGCGCATCACGGAACGCAACGCCTTTTTTCACTAAGTAGTCAGCAAGGTCAGTTGCTGTGGAGAATCCGCGAAGAGCAGCTTCACGCATGATTTCAACATTTGGAACTAACGCAGGGATCATGTCAGCAAACGCCATGAGTGAACCACGGACGGTATCAATGGCATCAAATAAAGGTTCTTTATCTTCTTGGTTGTCTTTGTTGTAAGCCAGTGGTTGACCTTTCATAAGCGTAAGTAAGCTAATTAAGTCACCAAATACGCGGCCAGATTTACCACGGATGAGTTCTGGAACATCAGGGTTTTTCTTCTGCGGCATGATTGAAGAACCAGTACAGAAGCGATCAGGAATATTTACGAATTTAAACTGTGCGGAAGTCCAAAGAATAAGTTCCTCAGACATACGCGATAAATGCATCATGATTAGAGATGCTGCTGCATTAAATTCGATAGCAAAATCACGATCAGATACAGCATCAAGAGAGTTTTCAGATACAGCTTCAAAGCCTAGTAACTCTGCTGTATAAGCACGATCAATCGGGTAAGTTGTACCAGCGAGAGCCGCAGACCCAAGTGGCATACGGTTAACACGCTTACGGCAGTCTTGAAGACGTTCAGTATCACGAACTAACATTTCAAACCATGCCAACAAGTGATGGCCGAAAGTTACCGGTTGAGCTGTTTGTAAGTGTGTAAAGCCAGGCATAATAGTATTTACATTTTTGGCAGCCAAGCCCAACAAACCTTTTTGTAAACGCTCTAATAAGCCTAAAATGTCGTCAATTTCGTCGCGGAGATAAAGTCGGATATCAGTTGCAACTTGGTCGTTACGGCTACGGCCAGTGTGAAGTTTTTTACCTGTAATACCGATACGTTGAGTCAAACGTGATTCAATGTTCATGTGAACATCTTCAAGATCGATACGCCATTCAAAAGTTCCAGCTTCAATTTCTGCACGAATGGTGCTTAAACCTTCAATAATGTCGTCTCGTTCTGCTTCTGTCAGTACGCCAACTTTCGCAAGCATGGTAGCATGCGCAATAGAACCAGCGATGTCTTGCTTATAAAAACGCTGGTCAAATTGAACAGAGGCGGTAAATTCGGCTACAAAAGCATCCGTCGCTTCAGAAAAACGACCACCCCACATACCTGAGGTTTGGTTTGGGGCTGCTGAATTAGGGGGATTTGAAGATGTGGTCATGGTGGCTCAGTAAAATAAAAAAGAGTATATCACTTGCCGAAGCTCAACAAACAAAGTTGTTTTCTACAGCATATCGAAATCAAAATTCCTCCTATTTTTTTACGAAAATTGATCGTTGGCAACATTTATTAGAATTAATTATCGCAAGTAATGTTTTAGCTCTGGTTTTAGCTTTGGCTGAAGCACAGTCTTGGCATGCGTTAAACGGCTCACGTCTTTTACAATACATCATTTTTATTAACTGGGTGATTTTGTCTTTTTTTGCATTGGTTGAACATTTTCAGGATTTTTTTAGTCAGCTACAGCAAAAATATGCTTTGGTAATTGGCTTTGTTATGCTGCAAGCGATAGTTGTGGTAACCACGATAATAAGCAATTTTTTTCAGTTCGGAGTTTTGAAAAAAACATCTGTTATAGCGCAGGACTGGAGCATTTATTTTACCAATGTCCCTTTATATTTAAGTTATGGAATATTATTAGGGGCCTTTTGTCTGCGTTATTTATATGTTCGAGAACAATGGTTACACCAACAATATGCAGAATTAAATGCCCGTATTCAGGCAATGCAGGCTCGCATTCATCCTCATTTTTTATTTAATAGTCTAAATAATGTGGTGAGTTTAATAACGATAGATCCAGATAAAGCAGAAAGTATGTTAATTAGCCTGTCACGACTGTTTAGGGCGAGTTTTCAAGAATTAAAATTGGTGAGCTTGCATGAAGAAATTGAGCTTAGTAAACAATATTTAATGATTGAGCAAATACGTTTGGGCGAACGTTTAAAAGTCGAATGGAAAGTGGAAATTGAACCTTTGCAATTAAAACAGGTCACTATTCCTTTATTGACATTACAACCTTTATTAGAGAATAGTATTTTTCATGGGGTAGAGCCAATGATGGGTAAAGCAACCATTGGGGTATTGGTTGAAATATTGCAAAATCAGGTCAGTATAGTCATTACCAACCCTTATACACACGATACAATAAATTCACGGAAAGGGCATGGAATCGCTCTTGAAAATGTTAAACAGCGCTTAAAAGCGTATTATGGGAATTCAGTGAGATTCCAGGTATATAAGGGTGAGGCTTTATATACCACTATTATGAGCTATCAATACCAATCAAAATAATAAGTCAGTCAGAGTTAACCATAAAAAAATGGACCAAGTTAACGGTGACAAGGAGGATGAATGAAGGTGCTAATTTGTGATGACGAACCACTTGCAGTGGAACGATTGTCACGTTTAGTTTCAAAGATGGGACATGAGGTTGTTGCAACAGCTCATCATGGCCAAGATGCCTTGGAACAGGCACGGCTTCATCACCCAGATGTGATTTTACTTGATATCCAGATGCCGGGTATGAATGGTCTCGTCTGTGCGGAGCAATTAAGCCAACTTAATCCTCGACCTGCCATAGTGTTTTGCACAGCTTATGATCAGCATGCATTGGAGGCATTTAAGTCACAAGCACAAGCTTATCTTCTTAAGCCCATTGATCCTCAAGAGCTGGAGCAGACATTTAAGCAATTAACCCAGCTAACGCAAGCGCAGCTCAGCGCTTTGCCTAAACCTGAGCTTTTACAGGATTTAAAAACACAACGTCATCAAATTGCTGCTAAAACCTATCGTGGGGTTGAGCTAATTCCTGTTGAAAATATCTATTACTTTTTAGCAGATCAGAAATATGTCACGGTACGTCATAAAAATGGCAGCGTATTGATTGACGAAACACTTAAAGAACTTGAAACTGAGTTCGCAGATCAGTTCATCCGTATTCACCGTAATGCATTGGTCTCGATTGCTTATTTAGATGGTTTAGAGCTAGTAAGTTCGGGCCAATATCAGGTTCGCTTACGTGGCTTAGATGAAAGACTTTCCGTAAGCCGCCGTCATTTATCTACCCTTAGAGAACGGATACACCAACTTTAACCTGTATTCATCTTATTTTTGCTTGTGAGATTTTACTTGCAATTTTAAGGGATCAAGTTAAGTTTAAGGTGTATTGTTTGACCAGCCCATGCTTGAATTTATGAAAACCTTGAAAATTGCTACACGACAAAGCCCACTTGCTCTTTGGCAGGCAGAACATATTCGTGCCCGTTTACAGGAGCTTCACCCAGATTTAACGGTGGAGTTGGTTAAGTTTGTCACGCAGGGCGATAAAATTTTAGATACACCTTTAGCAAAAATTGGTGGCAAAGGGTTGTTCGTTAAAGAATTGGAAGCAGCACTTTTAGATGGACGTGCGGACCTTGCTGTACATTCAATGAAAGATGTTCCGATGGCGTTACCAGAAGGTTTAACTTTGGCCGTAATTTGCGAACGTGAAGATCCGTTAGATGCTTTTGTTTCAAATACTTTTGAAAAATTTGCTGATTTGCCGCAAGGAGCAAAAGTTGGCACCTCAAGTTTACGTCGTAAATCACAAATTTTAAAACAACGTCCAGATCTACAAATTATTGATTTACGTGGTAATGTCGGTACCCGCTTAGCGAAGCTAGACGATGGTCAATATGATGCTATTATCTTGGCGAGTGCTGGTTTAAAACGTTTAGGATTGGCAGAACGCATTCGCCACTGTATCGAGCCAAGTGTAAGTTTGCCTGCGGTGGGACAGGGCGCTCTTGGTTTGGAATGCCGTGCAGATGACCAAGAAGTGTTGGCTTTAATTCAGCCACTTCTACACCCAGAGACAGATGTATGTGTACGTGCTGAGCGAGCATTCAATGCTTATCTTGAAGGTGGTTGTCAGGTGCCGATTGCAGGTTATGCAACACTCCAAGATGGTAAAATTCATATTGAAGGCCGTGTAGGTAGTGTTGATGGGCAAACATTATTACGGGCTGAGCTTACAGATGAAGCGAATAATGCTCAGCAATTAGGTGAAAACCTTGCTCGGAACTTACTTGATCAAGGCGCTGGTGATTTATTAAAGGCTCTTTACTAACGCTATGTTGTTTATTAATACCCGACCTGACTCGCGTGCGGCTGAATTAACTCATGCTTTGCAGAAGAAGGGGTTTCAGGTCGAGTCTTTACCTCTTTTAGAACTGGTTGCTCAACCTTTCTCAGAATCACTCTTTCAACTCTATCAGCAGTTAACTGGTGCACAAGCGATTGTAGTGGTTAGTCCCACTGCTGTTGATGTGGGGATGCAGTATTTAGCACAAAGTGGTTTAAAAATAGATGAGCTAAAACATATTCAATGGATTGCGGTGGGGCAGGCGACGGCTAATCGTCTTCACGACTATGGGATTGAAGCGCATGTTCCTGAGGTTGAAACTTCCGAGGGAATGCTTAACTTGCCTCTTCTTCATCGTATGCAAAAATCAGGTAGCGTGGCTTTTTGGAGAGGTGAAGGCGGCCGTCAATTTATGATGGAAACTTTGCAACAGCAAGGAATTCAGATTTTAAATTTTGTTCTATATCGCCGGCAGTGTCCGCAAGCTTCATATTCGACATTCAAACATCTGACACAGAATTCAAATTATAATTTAGATAAATGGCTCGTCTTAATTACCAGTGAGGCGAGCTGGAAATACTGGTTAGAGCTTTGTTTAAAAAATAAGGCACAACCTGATTGCGTATATTTAGTTTTAGGACCACGCCTTTTTCAACTTGTTAAAGACTATCGCGATCAGCAACAAGCTCATTTTCACATTATTCAACTTGAAAATTTATCGCCTTCGGGGATGATTCATCACATTCAGGCATTATAAGGATTCGTATGAGAAAACTTGTTTCTATCATCATTTTGCTGGGCATCGCTTGGGTGGCTAAGCTCAGCTACGATATGTGGCAAATTTCTCGTACCGTCCCTGAACTTCAGCAAAGCTTGCTGCAATCTGAACAGCAATATGCCAATTTGAATGATCAATTGGTTGCTTTGCAAAGACAAATTCAAAATCAACCAAGTCATAATTCTAAAACAACGCCTTTAGCAACGACAGAAGTTGTTCAAACCGGAATTGCACCGACTGTATTAATTAAACAAAAATTAGAGTTAATCCAGTTTGCAATTGACCAACAGCAATTTATTTATGCTGTAGATCATCTAACCCAACTACAGCAGACCCTACCACAATATGGAATTGCTCCTGCATTACAACACAGCTTAAATCAGGCTCTTGAGCAAGATAAGCAGGCTATTCAACAGTTTGTACTTGCTCAAAATCAGCGACATCAACTCATTGATGATTTACTCCAGAATATTGATAAAAATATTCAACAAGCTTTAAAGCAGCCTAAATTTGAGATGGACCAATCCGAGGCTGTGTCATGGTGGAAAAAATGGTTCCGTATTGAGAAAGTAGAAACGCCGTCTATTAATTTAATGAACCGAAGTGTAGTGCTTAAAGAAGTGCAATTAAGGCTATTAATTGCTGAGCAAGCTTTAAACCAAGGAAAAATGGCTGAATATCAAAATGAGTTGCAGACAGTAATGCAAAAACTAAATGAATTACCCGATGCAACTAGCCAACAACTCAAAAACCGTATTGCTAAAGTGGCACATTTATCTGTAGTGCCTGTTCCTAAATTATCGACACTTGGTCTAATCGGCTCATAAGGAGGACACATGAAGCATCTCCTGTGGGTTTACTTTTTAATTAGCTTAATCCTGTTTGCAGCCTTGGCCTTATTAAGTTATGGCTATGGTATGGGTTATGTCTATATTTACTGGCGGCAATTGCAATTGCAAACAAATGTATGGGGATTAGTCTTTACGTTTATTGTGATGAGTTTTATTGCTCAGGTGATATGGCTCTGGATTAAGCGTTATTCTTCTCGGGAACAAAGAAAGAGAGAGAATATTTTTCAGTTTAAAAATCTTCATCCATATGAACAATTAGGTATTGTCTGGTTATTAGAGGCTGCTGAAGATCAACGGGTATTTATCGAACGTGTTTTTACTCAATCAGGCCTTCTAAAAAATATTATTGATGCCAAATTTCTAGTTTTAAGTGGAGATTACCAAAAAGCTTTAGAGGCCTTGGATCAATCCCCACCAATGGCTTTTGAGTTAGCAGAATTACAGCGTATTGAAATATTCTTGGCACAAAACGAAGCTGAACGTGCCTTAACCCATCTTGAGTTTTTATATCAGCATCAGTTATCGCCATGGCTTGAAGAAATTGAGACAGCATATCAACAACGTTTAACGGCGCTTTGGGGCCAGCTTGCTTTACAACAACCATGGGTATACTTGCGTTCTATGAAATATGGTTTGTTGGACGCTGAACATCGTGATTTATGGCTACAACAACTTCTTCAACAGTTTGATCAAGCTTCAATTGATGATTTACAAGCACTGCAACAGCGCTATCTGGATTTAGAGTCAGAAATTCAAACCAGACCTTATAGCAGTAAATTGTTATGGTTAAAACTTTTGGCCCGTATGCCAGAAATGAGTATTCAGCATGAAGCATTAACCTTGCATTTACTCAAAGAGCAATTCGATCCGGACGTATTTTACTTATGGTTTCAGCAACAATTACTTAAGCAGGTTCCTGACTATGCCGATGTTGAAGAAAAGATTAATCAATTTGAATCTCAATATATGAATTTGCCAGTTTTAACATTTGCAAAATGGCATGTTTACATGGCAACAGATCGTCAAGCTGAAGCAGAAATATTATTAAGTTTATACCCTGATAATATTTTAATGAGCTATTTACGTATTAAATCAACCTTAAAAGAAGATGATGAGTTAATCAAACAGTTAAACCTAATCTTTGAAAATGATGCGAATTTTTTAAAATTTAAAATCTGAGGTAAAAATGAAAGAACTGTCTGTCTACCCTGTAATATACGACCAGAAAGTAGCATGGGGAGATATGGATGCTTTTGGTCATGTCAATAATGTGCAATATTATAGATATATTGAAAGCTCACGTATTTTATATATGGAAAATGTAAATATATTGACTCCAAATATATATACTGTTGTTGCTTCAAGTCAGTGCAAATATTTAAAACCTGTGTTTTATCCAGATGTATTGAAAGTAGGGGTTCGTGTAGAAGAGCTACGTAAGAGCGCGTTCCGTATGGCTTATATATTATGGAGTGAATCTCAGCAGCAAATCGTTGCTACAGGTGAAGCAGTTATGGTTTGTGTGAATAAAATGACAGGATTAAAATGTGAAATACCAAGTGAAGTAAAAAGTAAAATTATTGAATTAGAAAAATCAGTTGGGCATGATTTAATACATTTAGCTTAAATAAATATTAAGAAAATATATTACAATTATAATTACTAATGTAATTAAAAAGTAAATTTATAGCGTTATTCTGATGAACTTGACTTTCAAACTATTGCTTATTGAATAGATTATAAATACTATTGGTTATGATTTAATGTTTTTAAATTTTGTCTGTATTATTTGAATTGTCAGTAAGACTGGAGTATTTATTAATGAAACCGGATATTAGTGAATTATCTGTTGAAGAGTTAAAACGCTTACAAGAAGAAGCAGAAGCTTTAATTGCAAGCAAAAAAGATCAAGCAATCGAAGATGCTTATAATCAAATTATCGAAATTGCTGAAAATGTAGGTTTTAGTGTTGAACAGCTTCTAGAATTTGGCGCTCAAAAACGTAAGAAAACAACACGTAAATCTGTAGAACCACGTTACCGTAACAAAAACAATGCTGAAGAGACTTGGACTGGTCGCGGTAAACAACCACGTTGGTTAGTTGCTGAAATTGAAAAAGGTGCAAAACTTGAAGATTTCTTAATCTAATTGTATTGCCTCTTAAAAAGCCAAGCGATTCTGCTTGGCTTTTTTATTTTTAAAAAGAATTAAAAAAATTTTATTTTAAATATGAATATTCAATAAGGTGCTTGAGTTCCTAATTAAGAGCATTGTTGAGACTAAATTTTCATTTAGCAAGATCAATCGTAAATTTCATGATTTTGTCATACGTTCAACTTATAGTCTTTAGCGAGACGCCAAGCCCGATTGCTTGGTTTTTTTATATGAAGTGAATTGGCGATGTTGAAAAAGTATGCATAATGTCAGACTAGAGAGGAACTCTCATATAAGGATGATAATTTGCATGTTGGTAAGGCTGAATGAAGAAAAAGTCTAAGCAATGGAAGTGGTGGTTTTTTGCCCTCATTGCATTTTTAATTTTTATTATTTTACAGATTCCGGCGACTTGGCTTATCTCTAAATTTTCAAAGAATAATCAAACTGTCCATAATGTAAGTGGCAATATCTGGCAGGGGCAGGCAGACTGGCACCGTGGAGCGTTACGAGGCACTATCCACTGGAAAACGAGACCGCTAGACTTACTTTTATTACGCTTTGCTGCAGATGTTGATATTCATAGTGGTAATACGCAATTAACGGGGATTATGGCGTATGGTTTTGGAAAAAAAGTTATTGTAAGGGATATGAATGGCCAGATTGCTCCAGAAACATTGAAGCAAATTGTAAATTGGCAATGGCCTGTAAACAGTATTCAACTTAAAGATATCCAATTTAATTATAAAAAAGAGCAAGGCTTTGCGGCAGTTGATGGGCAATTGCATTGGGGTGGTGGGGCGCTCATTTATAATATTGGTGATCGTCAAGATCGTATGAATATGCCTTCTTTAAGCGGGCAATTAACTGACCAGAACGGACAGCTACAAGTGGACATCCGTGATCAGCGTAATCAAAAAATGGCCAATCTTTTACTAGATGCCAATATGATGCTGGATGTTCAGCTCACACAGCGTTTATTACTCAATGTTCCATCATATGATGGTAAAGCTGGTTTGGATACTTTTGTCATTAGTTCTCGCCAACCATTATTACAAGGTGGTAACTAATGAAAGTATGGATTGATAAATTACAGCAATTGCAATGGCAAAAATTAGATCGACTGAGTGTAGTGGTCCTTGCCATTTTAATTTTATGGTTATGCTGGAAACTCGCTTCTTTTTTTTGGTTGGTGATTGCGCCTCCTCAACTGATGCAATTTGATCGGGTAGAACTCGGTTCTCAACAACCACAAATACCAAATATTAGTACTTTTTCACTTTTTAACGAACCTTCTGCCAATGCGGCTCAAGAAAGTGTGAATTTAGAATTGCAGGGTGTAATGGTCGGCTATCCAAACCGGTTTTCCTCTGCTGTTATTAAAATTGATAATACTGCTGAGCGTTATCGAGTTGGTGAAACCATTGGTTCAACTTCTTACCAATTGGCAGAGGTGTATTGGGATCATGTTGTGTTGAGTCAAGGAAATGGCAGTACCCGTGAACTTCAGTTCAAAGGTTTGCCAAATGGTTTGTATCAACCGATGACTCCGGATGCTTCACAACAAAGTGCTACGCCGTCTCAACCTACAGAGCCTATGAATACGGCCCAACAGGCATTGGGACAAGCGATCCAGCAGATGCAAGGTAACCGAGAGCAGTATCTCCGAGATATGGGGGTAAGTGGTAACTCAGGTGAAGGCTATGAAGTTACAGAACGTACACCGACTGCACTTAGAAATAAGTTAGGTTTAAGACCTGGCGATCGAATTGTCTCTTTGAATGGTCAAACGGTTGGGCAAGGGCAAACGGATGTGCAATTACTTGAGCAGGCTCGTCGAGCAGGGCAAGTAAAAATAGAAATAAAACGTGGTGATCAAGTGATGACCATACAACAAAATTTTTAGTGATAACACGTCACCATAAGAGTTAGGAAATATCGCGAGTTATGGCTTTATTGAATCATCAACGTCCACTTTGGGCATTACTTGCAGCAGCCCCATTGATTGCGACAGTAAGTAGCAGTGCCTATGCCCAAACATGGAAGATCAATTTACGTGATGCTGACTTAACTGCCTTTATTAATGAAGTTGCAGACATTACAGGAAAGAACTTCGCTGTAGATCCGAGAGTACGTGGTAATGTCACGGTTATTTCTAATAAGCCATTAAATAAAGATGAAGTTTATGACCTATTTCTTGGGGTCTTAAATGTAAACGGGGTGGTTGCAATTCCTTCTGGTAATACCATTAAGCTTGTACCGGATAGCAATGTTAAAAACTCGGGAATTCCTTATGATTCTAGAAATAGGGTCCGTGGTGATCAAATCGTTACACGTGTGATTTGGTTGGAAAATACTAATCCAAATGACTTAATTCCAGCACTCCGTCCCTTAATGCCGCAATTTGCACATATGGCGGCAATTGCAGGAACCAATGCACTTATTGTTTCTGATAGAGCTGCGAATATTTATCAACTTGAAAATATTATTCGTAACTTGGATGGAACTGGGCAAAATGATATTGAAGCGATCACGCTTCAGTCGAGCCAAGCAGAAGAAATTATTACCCAGCTTGAAGCGATGAGCGCAACAGGTGCATCTAAAGATTTTAGTGGTGCCCGTATTCGTATTATTGCTGATAATCGGACAAACCGTATTTTAATAAAAGGTGATCCGCAAACACGTAAACGTATTCGTCATATGATTGAGATGCTGGATGTACCTTCGGCAGATCGTTTAGGTGGCTTAAAAGTTTTCCGTTTGAAGTATGCCAGTGCTAAAAACTTGTCTGAAATTTTGCAAGGCTTAGTCACAGGACAGGCAGTATCTTCATCGAATAATAGTAATAATTCATCTAACTCATCGAATCCGATTAATAGTTTAATTGGTAATAACCAGAATTCTGGTTCAAATACATCGGGTTCAAATGGTGCCTCAATTTCAACTCCTGCAATTAACCTAAACGGTAATTCGAACAGTAGTAATCAGAATAATATCACCAGCTTTAATCAAAACGGTGTGAGTATTATTGCAGATAATGCTCAGAACTCATTAGTAGTTAAAGCTGATCCCCAATTAATGCGTGAAATTGAATCAGCGATTCAACAACTAGACGTTCGTCGTCAACAAGTACTCATCGAAGCTGCAATTATTGAAGTCTCTGGAGATGATGCAGATCAACTTGGAATTCAATGGGCACTCGGTGATTTATCTAGTGGGATTGGTTTACTTAGCTTTAGTAATGTAGGGGCGAGTTTATCTTCTATCGCTGCTGGTTATTTATCGGGTGGTTCGGCTGGAGCTGCATCTGCTATCGCTAATGGAGCTAATAAAGGTAATGGTGCGACTTTAGGATTGGGCAATTTTGATAATTCTAAGGCATATGGTGCACTAATTCAGGCTCTCAAAACCAATACTAAATCAAACTTACTTTCGACACCGTCCATTGTGACGATGGATAATGAAGAAGCTTATATTGTTGTAGGTCAGAACGTTCCATTTGTCACAGGGTCGGTCACTACCAATAGTACAGGTATCAATCCCTATACAACTGTTGAGCGTAAAGATGTCGGTGTGACCTTGAAAGTTGTTCCACATATCGGTGAAGGTGGTACAGTTCGTTTAGAAGTAGAGCAAGAAGTTTCTGCTGTTCAAGATAGCCGTGGGCAAGCAGCTGACTTGGTGACAAGTAAGCGCGCTATTAAAACAGCTGTTTTAGCCGAGCATGGGCAGACTGTGGTGCTAGGTGGATTGGTGTCGGATGACACTTCGCTTTCAAGACAAGGTATACCTGGTTTAAGTAGTATTCCTTATGTTGGGCGATTGTTCCGATCAGATAACAGAAGCAATGTAAAACGTAACCTTCTCGTTTTTATTCACCCAACAATTGTGGGCGATGCAAATGATGTACGCCGTTTATCTCAGCAGCGCTATAATCAACTTTATAGCTTGCAATTGGCTATGGATAAAAATGGCAACTTTGCAAAATTACCTGAGCAAGTTGATGATATTTATAACCAAAAAATGACCCCGCCGAGTATTGCCTCTAAGCCAAAAAATTACCAACAGGTTCCATCAGGTGGCCAAAGTTCGACCATAACTACGCCGGTAGCTGTAGAACCTACCGTCCAAAAGCAAACAATACAGTTGCCTGATCCTGAAATTAATCGTACTAAAAATACAGTAACAACAACGACACTGCGTCCAAGCACAGCGCCGTAGTAGCATGTTATGATTAATAAAAAATGAATAGGACATAGGCATGACTTGGAAATTACAAGCAATTACTGGTGAATTTACTGGCCAAGAAATTAATGTTGATCGTGATATGTTGGTGGGACGTCATCAAGATGCCGATTTATTACTACAGGCTGCTGAAATTTCACGACGCCATGCAGCATTGCTGTTAAAAGATCAAGCGCTATGGGTGCAAGACCTTAATTCATCGAATGGTACGTTTGTAAACGATATACGTATTGAGCAAGAAAAACAGTTGCATGATGGTGATATTGTTCAATTCGCAAGTTTAAAATTTTCAGTTTTCGCCCCTGCACAAGAAAATACTGATTTACCTGAAATTGAGGTGGAGCCAGTACAAGCTGCACCGACACAAGATTTAAGCGATCAAGGTATGCCAAGTATCGCGGAGCGTGCAGCGGAAACTGAAGTGAGTCGTGATGGAATGCCTCAGCGAGTTTCTGTGCCAAAACCAGCACCGATTCCTGAAGGGGTGAATATTCATGCTCAGCCAGAACAAACCCCTGTTGCTATTGAGGAGCCAGTTTCTCGGATTACTGAAGAGAAAGAGCAGCAAAAGAATGCATCTATTGGTCTAGTGACCATTATTATTTTAGTGATTTTAGCTGTATTGGCGTGGTTATTCTTTAAATAATTCGTTGGTGCTTTTACAATCAAGGCATGCTAAACGCATGCCTTTTTAATTTTGAGTAGAAGAAAATGTCTGTTGCACAACTAAGTAAGCGCGATTTAATTTTATTTGACCTAGATGGAACGTTGGTTGATTCCGCTGCCGATTTATATCGATCTATGAACTTAAGTCTGCAATCACTCAGTTGGCCATTGGTAACAGAAGCACAAATACGGGAATGGGTAGGTAAAGGGGCTTCAAAACTTTGTGAAAGTGTTCTGCTTCATATATTTGGAAAATTAGATGTTGAGCAACATAAAGTTTTATTACAGAAATTTGTAGAGGTATATGGTGCGGAGCTGTGTGTGAATACTCAAATTTACCCAGGCGTACCTGAGTTTTTAAAACATTGCCAAACTTTGAATATCAAAATGGCATGTGTGACTAATAAGCCTGTCAAACTTGCTCAAGGGTTACTGGATGCGCTAGAGCTTTCTTCTTATTTTCAAGTTGTACTTGGAGGAGATAGCTTACCTGAAAGAAAGCCGCACCCACTACCATTATTGCATTGCATGGAAAGCCTAAAAATATCTGCTTCACAATCATTAATGATTGGCGACTCAAGTAATGATATTGAAGCCGCACGCCGTGCTGGAATTGATTGTATTGTGGTTAGCTATGGCTATAATCATGGAGAGAATATCTATGATTGCCAACCTCAGCAAGTTGTTGATAGTCTTGCTGAGTTAATTGTCTAATGAAGAAAATGGAGATAAGAATGAATAAGCGTATGGTTTTTCGATGGCGTGTCTAAACCGAATCTAGAAAAACACACTTTTAAATCGAAACCATATTAGAGAAGATTCATGACAACATTAGCGCAATTCGAGCAACTTAAGGCTGCTGGTTACAATACTATTCCTGTTTATCGTCAACGTTTAGCGGATACAGAAACCCCATTATCTGTTTTTGCTCGTTTTAAGGATCAAACACAGGCTTACTTATTTGAGTCTGTTGAAGGGGGGGAAAACTGGGCGCGCTACTCTATGATTGGTTTAGGCGAATCAACAGTTTTTTCCTGTAACGCTGGTGTTTTATCTATACAACATGCTGACGGATCAGTAACACAGCAAAATTGTCTAGACCCATTCCAATATATCCGTGAATTCCAAAAACAATTTAAAGTTCCTACGGCTAAACTCTTACCAGACTTACCAAGTTTTACGGGCGGCTTGGTGGGTTATTTGGGCTACGATGCTGTCCGCTACATCGAGCCACGTTTAAAGAATGTACCTGCGGCTGATCCGATTACGCTGCCAGATTTATGGTTGATGCTCTCAAAGACAGTCATTGTTTTTGACAATCTTAAAGATACGCTATTTTTAATTGTGCATGCGGATACAGAGCAGAGTAATGCTTATGAAGACGCTCAACAAAAATTAGATCAATTAGAACAGTTGTTGGCGACTCCAGTTAGTATGCAAGCGCGACCACATACGCCTCCGCATTTTGAATCAATTACTGGTAAAGCAAAGTTCTTAGAGACGGTAGAGAAGGTTAAAGAATATATCCGTGCAGGCGATGTGATGCAGGTTGTACCTGGGCAGCGTATGGTTTCTGATTTTGATGGAGAAGCTTTACAGGTTTACCGTGCATTACGTCATTTAAATCCATCACCTTATCTATTCTTGGTTCAAGGGCAAACGATTACTGATAAAAAACCATTTCATATTGTTGGCTCGTCACCGGAAATTTTATCTCGTTTAGAAAATGGTATTGCTACAGTTCGACCTTTGGCAGGAACTAGACCGCGCGGTAAAACTAAAGAAGAAGATATAGCATTAGAAAAAGATTTGCTGTCTGATGAAAAAGAGATTGCTGAACATTTAATGCTGATTGATCTTGGGCGAAACGATGTAGGGCGCGTATCGAAAATAGGTAAAGTCCAAGTCACGGATCAAATGGTGATCGAGCGTTATTCACATGTCATGCATATTGTTTCAAATGTACAAGGTGAAGTGCGTGATGATATCGATGCACTTGATGTATTTAAAGCCACCTTTCCGGCAGGAACGTTATCAGGTGCCCCAAAAATTCGTGCAATGGAAATTATTGATGAAGTAGAGCCTGTGAAAAGGGGAGTTTTTGGCGGGGCTGTTGGTTATTTGGGATGGCATGGTGAAATGGATATGTCGATTGCAATCCGTACTTGTGTTATCCGTGATAAAAAGGTGTATGTACAGGCTGGTGCAGGGCTAGTTGCTGACTCAAATCCAGAATCTGAGTGGAATGAAACCCAAATAAAAGCTCGCGCAGTGATCAAAGCGGTTGAATTATCATCAAACGGATTGATTTTATGAGTTTTTAGCGGTTTTTTTAAAAAAACCGCTTGCATCGTTTGGAAGTTTTGCTAAACTGCACACCGTTCCGATACGAAACGTACGAAACACTAAGAAACGCCGGCATAGCTCAGTTGGTAGAGCAACTGACTTGTAATCAGTAGGTCCACAGTTCGAATCCGTGTGCCGGCACCATTTTAAAGTGTTAAGTTAATTGAGTAAAGAACGGCACTGTAGATAAGTGCGATATTGGTGAGATTCCCGAGCGGCCAAAGGGGGCAGACTGTAACTCTGTTGCGAAAGCTTCGAAGGTTCGAATCCTTCTCTCACCACCATCTCTAAACTTCGAGTGAAGTGGTTATTACCAACGTTGCGGGAGTAGCTCAGTTGGTAGAGCGGCAGCCTTCCAAGCTGCATGTCGCGAGTTCGATCCTCGTCTCCCGCTCCATCGAAGGATAGTCGCTCTTATAGCTCAGTGGTAGAGCACTCCCTTGGTAAGGGAGAGGTCTCGAGTTCAAATCTCGATAAGAGCTCCAGATATTAAAGTTTAATGTGGATTTCCACAAAGTTTTCAAAAAGCAGGCTATATAGTCTGCTTTTCAAGTATTAGGTGTCTAGTTTTTTTAGGCGATATGTCGATAAACTGAGTTAGCTCAGCGCCATTTGTAGGTGGTTCGACGTAAACGAGGAAGATCATCATGGCTAAAGCCAAGTTTGAACGTAATAAACCACACGTAAACGTGGGTACAATCGGTCACGTTGACCATGGTAAAACAACTTTAACTGCTGCGATTGCAACAATTTGTGCAAAAACTTACGGCG
>NZ_POYH01000037.1:0-20598 GCF_002899995.1 Acinetobacter sp. AKBS16
CTACACTTGGGTTACGCTGCATGAGGGCTTTAATCGGCACAGCACCAAGGTCATCGGCACGGACAGGTGCAAGGCCACCGGCATAACGGCCAAATGGGGTACGGATGGCATCGATGATATAAGCGTTTTTTAATGTCATTTCCCTACTTCCTTACCCTTGAGTGGCATCAATCAAAGTTGCACCTGTTAAAGCCTGTAACTCATCAAAGCTAAGACCGTCCACTTTCTCAATCACCTTTAAACCATCTTTAGTCACATCAATCACACACAGGTCGGTGTAAATACGGTCAACGCATTTTTTACCTGTTACTGGATAAGTTAGCTCAGCCACAATCTTCGGCTCACCTTGCTTGGTTACATGGTCTGTAGTGATAAATACTTTCTTGGCACCAACCGCCAAATCCATCGCACCACCAACAGCAGGAATCGCATCCGGTGCTCCCGTGTGCCAGTTCGCCAAGTCACCATTCGCTGCAACTTGAAATGCCCCGAGTACAGCAATATCAAGGTGACCACCACGCATCATCGCAAATGAGTCGCCATGATGGAAAAAGCTACCGCCTTCAAGCATGGTCACAAACTCTTTACCCGCATTAATCAGTTCAGGGTCTTCTTCACCTGCCGCTGGCGGTGGGCCAAAAGCCAATAGGCCATTTTCAGAGTGAAGAAAAATATCTTTGTCGTTAGGTAAGTAGCTCGCAATCTTGGTCGGTAAGCCAATACCTAGGTTCACATAGGCGCCATCTGGAATATCTTGTGCCACACGTTTTGCAATCTGGTTACGGCTGAGTTTCTGGTAGCTCATGTTATTTCTCCTTATTGCTTACTGTGCTGGCGCTACTTGTACAACGTGCTGTACAAAAATACCCGGAGTGATAATGTGCTCAGGGTCTAATCCACCTAGCTCAACTACTTCAGAAACCTGAGCAATAGTGACATCCGCAGCCATCGCCATGATTGGGCCAAAGTTACGTGCTGATTTACGGTAAACCAGATTGCCCCAACGGTCGCCCTTGTAGGCTTTAATCAAGGCAAAGTCAGCCTTGATCGGATACTCAAGCACATAATCTTTCCCATCAATCTCACGGGTTTCTTTGCCTTCGGCCAACAGTGTTCCAAAGCCTGTTGGGGTAAACACAGCGCCTAGGCCCATACCAGCTGCCTGAATACGACACGCCAGATTACCTTGTGGCACGACTTCAAGCTCGACCTTTCCGGCACGATAAAGGTCATCAAACACATAAGAGTCAGACTGACGTGGGAAAGAGCAAATCACTTTTTTAACTGAACCAGCCTTAAGCAGTTTAGCCAGACCATAATCGCCATTACCGGCATTGTTGCTGACGATGGTTAAATCTTTAATACCGAGTTCAATAAGACCGTCAATGAGTTCAGCGGGTTGTCCTGCGGTACCGAAACCACCAATCAGAATGGTTGCACCATCTTTAATCTGCGATAGAACCTCGCTTAGTGAGGACTTACTTTTGTCAATCATAATTCATCCATTATTCTAAAATCCCTTCCCTCTATTGTATTGCGTTCGTCCACATAAATAGCCTGTGAAACTGCAAATACAATGTTCTGTAATTTAGAACAATCCCACTGCTCCAAACTCAATATGATAAAGACATGATCAATCATAAGGAGTCAACGATATGGAAGAGCAAGTCCGTGAAATGGAAAAACAGCGCTTCAACAGTCTAATTAATAAACAATATGATCATTTTGCTGCAATGTGTGACCAACATTTACGTTATGTACACACTAGTGGCACAGTCGATGATTTGTCTGCTTTTATGAACAAATTACAGGCGGGTTATTATGATTATCAACACATTGATTACGATATTATTAACGTGGTTGATATGCAAGATTGTGTGATTGTTACTGCCAATTTTCATGCAAAGTTACTGGTCGGCAAGCAACCACGCACCTTACAAAATCGGGCATTGTCGATTTGGAAAAAGCAGCAGGATCAGTTGAAGTTGATGATGTATCAGGCAACTCCTTTTAGTGCTTAATCAACATATAAAGCGTTAGCGACAAATCAGCGCTAACGTTTTAAAAATACAACACCATCTGTTACATCGATAGGTACAGCCTTAAGGTAATGACCTTTACAGGGCCCATCCACACATTCTCCAGTGGTAATGTCAAACATGGCAGAATGATGGGCACACATGATCAACTTATTCTTGTAAGTACTAAACACCCCATCCTTATAATCCAGTTGTACTGAAAAATGTGGACAAACATTTTCATAGGCATAAAAACCATTCTGCCCTTTGATCACCACAATACTTTTTTTCTCATCCTCTGGATGAAGCACCCGAAAGCAGATCTTCTCCTGAAAATCGGTCTGCTCACAAAGCTTAATTAAGTTAACCATGCTCAAGCCTCCGAAAGAATAAAATCGTATTCCATCAGATCATAATCACCGTCTAAACCGTATACAGCTTGGCTTTGAGGATCTGCTTGTTTCGATTCATGGCAGACAATTAACCGATCTTTTACGCCAAATACAGCGTCATTTTGTAAGTATTCATCATTCTCTAAAAAGATATGCGTGACAAGAGGTTGATAACCTTCGGCAACGATTTTGAAATGAATATGTGCAGGTCGCCAAAAGGTTCGTTTGGCATAATTCAGCAGTTGTCCCACCGTACCATCCGAAGGAATTTCATAACTGACGGGTAGAATAGATTTAATCGCATACGCACCATCAGCTTGACTCACAAACACTCCACGCAGGTTATCAATTTGCTGTTCAGGATCTTGACCAGAATACATGCCATTGGCGGCTGTTTGCCAGACATCAATATAAGCATTAGCTATTGCTTCGCCTTGTGTATTACGAATATTGCCTTTAATCAGTAAAGGGCGGCATTGCTCAGCATTTTCGATCACAATGCTATCTGCAAAGTTGCGAACTGGCATATCGGCAATAAAGAATGGCCCGAAAACAGTAGACGGCGTTTGAACTTCATTTTTTTGATGGTTAATTTGATCAACCAACATAGAAATACCGAGTACATCAGAGAGCAAAATATACTCTTGTCGTTGCTCATGGCAAAGTTGCCCAGTTTGGGTTAAAAACTGGATAGCTTGCATCCACTCAGCTTCGGTCAGTTGAACTTCGTTGATATAGTCATGCAACTTTTGTACGAGTGCTGTGATTAAAGTCCGGTGACGAACATCTTCCATACGTTGGAAGCTTTGAACAGCTTGGGTTGTTACGCTCATGATCAATTCCTTTTTTGCGGCGTGAGTCACCCGTCCGCAGCAAATAAAGTACTGCGGTCAGATCTATCTTCATGATGAGTTTCGGTTTGTCTTAAACCGGTGGCAGCCCTTGATAAGCTTTGGTGAGCAAATCAAGTAACTCGTCGTAATCATAGCCACGTGGGTTGTAGTACGGACTGTCACAAATAATTCGCGCCACTTCAGCAGGCCCTTGTTCCGGCAGGCCAATATCTTTTAGTGCCAATGGAATATTTAAAGACTGGTTTAATCGATAAATTGCCATACCAACGTCTTCACGACTTGCTACGCCTAATGCCCCTGCCAATCGATCCATGGCTTCAACATCAGCATTACGGTTGTAATGTACCGAGTAAGCCAAAGTAATGGCATGTGCCTGTGCATGCGGCAGGTTAAAGGTTCCACCCAAGGTATGGCAGATTTTATGGTGAATTGCCATGCCAACAGAGCCTAAACAAATACCCGCCAGCCATGCACCATAAGTCGCTTTTTGACGTGCTTCAAGGTCATGTGTATCTTTAACAATCGCTGGTAATGCGGCTTTTAACGCCTGAATCGAATCCGTTGCCATCAAGCTAATAATCGGATTTTTGTCCTGTGCATATAGGGCTTCCACCGCATGTGCCATCGCATTCATGCCGGAACAAGCCGAAATTTCTGCGGGTAGAGTTATGCTCAATTCTGGGTCATAAATCACCACTTTGGGTAACACATGAATGTCTTTACCAGTAGTTTTCAGATTATTTTCGGTCAGACCATATACCGTAGTCATTTCACTACCGGCATAGGTGGTTGGAATAGCCACAATCGGGGTATGAATTTTTAAAGCAATCGCTTTAGCCAGACCAATGGTCGAACCACCACCCAATGCCAAACAACAATCAATATTGTTGGCTTGCACATACTCGACGGCTTGATTCGCCACATCAACCGGAACATGCATTACTGCATGTGGATATACGCCCACGGCAATATTTGCAAGTTGTTCTGCCAGCTTTTGGCCTGCGTCTTCCTGCTCAGGGGTCGTTAGTACCAAAACTTTCTGATAGCCATGCTGTGTCAAAATCTCTTTGATTTCTTTAGATTTGCCATTGTCAAAATACACGTCCAATGGCAATGACTTATAATGGAATGCATTCATGCTGTTTATCCTCGCTGAAAATGCGGTGGAATATTTGCATCAACATTGACCCAAATCGATTTGGCTTCCGTATAGTCATGGATGGCTTCAAAACCCATTTCACGACCATAACCCGATTTGCCTACACCACCAAACGGACTGCCCGGATTGACACGTTTATAGCTGTTAATCCAGCACATTCCGGCATTAATCTTTTTGGCAAACTGGTGCGCACGTTGTAAGTTTTGTGTCCATAAACCACTGCCCAAACCATATTCAGTACAGTTGGCAATATCCAATGCTTCATCATCAGTTTTAAAGCGCAATACCGTTACGAAAGGCCCAAACACTTCTTCTTGTGCTACACGGTCCATCGGTTTTCAACCACCGTTGGTAAAACGTAGTAGCCATTTTGAAGGCTGGAATCTTCTGGTGCCTTACCACCTGACAGGACGTGTCCACCCTGTTCTTTGGCAATTTCCACATAAGACAATACCTTGTTGCGGTGAGCTTCCGAGGTCAATGGTCCCATTTCGGTGTTTGGATCTAGCGGGTCACCTAAACGGATGGATTCTGCCAGTTTGATAAATTTTTCCAGGAACTCATCGGCAATAGCCTCATGCAGCACCAAGCGTGATCCAGCAATACATGCTTGTCCCTGATTGTGGAAAATCGCCCATGCTGCACCGTTTACTGCTGCATCAATGTTGGCATCTTCAAACACAATGTTGGCACCTTTACCACCCAGCTCAAGCTGTACGCGTTTTAAGTTACCTACAGATGAGCGGACAATGTTCTGACCTGTTAAAGTTGAACCAGTAAAGGCAATTTTGCCGACATCTTCATGCTCTGCCAGGCGTTGCCCTGCGGTATGACCATAACCTGTTACCACGTTAACTACACCATCTGGAAAACCGGCTTTTTTCACTAATTCAGCAATTTTGAGCGTCGATAAAGGTGTCAATTCTGAAGGTTTCATCACCACGGTATTACCTGCCGCAAGCGCAGGGCCAAGTTTCCAGCTGGTAAACATAAGCGGGAAATTCCACGGCACAATCTGCCCAACCACACCAATTGGTTCACGAACCACGTAGTTTAAAAAACCTTGCTCAACCGGAATAACCGAACCTTCAATTTTGTCAGCCATACCACCAAAATAGCGGAAACATGCCGCGGTACGTGGTACATCTAAACGGCGTGAATCACGAATCGGATGTCCGGTATCGAGTGACTCAAGCTGAGCCAATTCTTCCAGATTTTCCTCAATCAGATCAGCAAGTTTTAATAATAATCTGCCACGTTCAGCCGCTGGCGTTGCTGCCCATGCCGGAAAAGCACGCTTTGCCGCAGCTACAGCAATATTGACATCTTCTGCTTCAGCCGCCGCAATTTTGGTAATTAACTCGCCATTAGATGGATTGAGTACATCAATGGTGCCACCATTTTTTGCAGGCACGAATTGGCCATCAATAAATAATTGAGTATTCATAATTTTACCTAATGAGTATTAGAGGCTGTTAAATGTAGGAAGTTAACAGCCTCTAGCTGAATGCTTAGAATTGGATTGGATAAGGAGATAATTCGCCTGACTCATAACGTTCAGGTAGATTTGGTGTCGCATTTTCCCAAACAAGTAACATTGAGCGTTTAGTTGAGTATCCTTGATGACGAATATTGGCTGGCATTGCTGCGATATCCCCCGCTTTCATAATGACGCGGGCAATAGGACTACCATCTACTTTATCGCCAATATCCCAAGTGATTTCATCTGATAATTGCAAGAACCACTCTACGCGATCATTGCCATGAAAAATTGGTAAAATATATTCTTCTGTAGTAGGGCAGAATAAGCTCTGTTTACAAACAGAAGTTACAGAAGGATTCCATGTCACATCTGAACGCGACAGATATTTAAACAAGTTAAAACCACTAAGTTGACCTTCAAAACCAGGTTCACAATATATAAGTGGATCATCTTGAGCCACATCTTCAAACTGACGGTTAACTGGTAAATCATCACGTAAAGGCGAATCATCAGGTAACCCAGGCATACGTTTGGTGGCAATTCGATAACGGTCAATCGCTTCTGAATTATCACCATGCTTACGACCAAAAGCAGAACCCGTTTCTGCTGGGGCAGCAAATGGATCAAATCCTTCACTTACCCAATCATGTAAAATAGCTTTAAAAGTCGCCATGATTAGTGGAGTTTCAAAGTTCTCAACATAATCTACCCCTGCTGCTTTTAATACCCCATTAAAAGTGCCAGCATATAAGTCGACATTGCCATAGTGGTTTTGAGTGCCAATAACATGATCGAAGTTAACCCAACCATAGAAAAAACCCCAAGCAACATCTCTCATCAAAGCCCGTAAAAAAGCATCAACAGACATTAAATGAGAATGCTCTTGACCTTTTGCTTCCCATGTTACTTTGGCAAAGTATTCATCACGGCTAAACTTAAAATTACCTAACTGGAAAGTTGAATAACCTGAAATTTCATCATATCCAGTAATCGTTACACCATCATCTTCAACAAATTTATTTTGCATCGCATTCATTTTCATCTCTCCTTGATTACTTAATACAAATGTCATTCCATTTTTCGACAGAAAGTGGACCTTTAATTGTTTGGATTAACATCACTGATTTTTTTGATGCATCAAAACGATAGGCTGATCCGACTGGTAAAATTGCTTGATGACCTTTTTTCAAGACAACATATCCCATTGGTATTCCATCTGGTCTCTCTCCCGCAAGATGAGTACCCTCTTGATCCTGTAAGACTATTGGGTCTTTTAATTTCAAATAATCGACACGAACTTCGCCATCCATTACAATAACAAATTCATCATGTGATGCGGTATACCAAGCAGATTGTCCTTCTGCCAGAACAGATTCAATGACAAACTTGAGGTTCATCCCAACAACTGTTTTTTCATAAGGTTTGCTCATTGCTGCCACTTCAAAAATATTTGAAAAGGCATAATTAGTAGCTTCACCCTGAATAATCTGGATTGAACCTTTTTCGTAGTTTTCCAAACTACCGAGCTTTGTTGTATAAGCACTCATTTCCATATTCCTTACTGAAATTCTTCGTGTATGGTCTTTCCTCGACAGTTTGAAATTACGCCAATCCCTTGTTGAAGACAATGAAGAAAGCAGCAACATGAATGTTTGCAATCTGCGAACAATTAAAAAAACAAATATAAAAAACAAAATCTTACAAATACTTTCTATAACAATCCTCTGTTTTAGTCACATTGACAGCTCAGCATACTTTGCACTTGAATAAAAAACGTTCGGATGAAGTACATAAGTTATGTGCTCTCATAATTTTTTTACGAGAAGAGCAAAGGCTATCGTAGTAAAAACTGTTTACATCCACTACTCACTGGAATTGAAAGTAGAAAATTATCATATTTAATTGATTTAACTTTCTTTTTTAAAATTCATTTAAAAGGATATTAAGATGAATCTACAAAAATGGGATACTTCCTATGAATGGAAAATTGTACTTCTTCTCACTCTTGGTTTTGGACTTGTAGGATTAGATAGATGGATTATTGCACCATTACTACCTTCAATTATGAGAGACCTCTCTTTAAGCTATCAGGACGTTGGTCTGATATTTGGAGCATTAGGTATCACATGGGGTGTTTTTGCAATTTTTGCTGGTAGTCTCTCAGATAAAATTGGTCATCGTAAAATCTTAATAGTATCACTACTTGTCTTTTCTTTAGCTTCTGGTTTTTCTGGTTCAGCAATGGGACTTACGAGCTTAATATTGATCCGAGCATTGATGGGAATTTCAGAAGGAGCATTTTGTCCGACTAGTTTTGCAGCAACAGCTGTAGCAGCAAAACCTTCACGCCGTGGAGCATTACAAGGATTGCAGCAAAGTGGTTTTGCCTTATTTGGTCTAGGCCTAGGACCACTTATCGCAACTCAACTACTTTTAATCATACCATCTTGGCGCGAGGTATTTTGGGTAGTTGCAATTCCTGGATTCATTTTAGCTGCTTGTCTTTTCTTTGTATTAAGAGAACCTCAAAATACTCAAGGGGGACAATTATTAATTGCTCAGAAAAATACTGAAGCTCATGTAAAAGTTAATTGGATGGAATTATTAAAGACACGTAATATTTTGCTAAGCATGATCGGTCTCTTTTGTACAATGTCCTGTGTTTTCGTGATTAGTGCAATGGTCCCTCTATATCTTGAAAACTTTTTAAAAATGAATCCACAAGATATGGGGATAATTGTTTCTGCAATTGGATTTGGTGGTTTCTTGGGTCAATTTCTTGTTCCTGCGCTTTCTGACTGGATTGGCCGCCGTATGGCTTCTATTTTAGGATTTCTAGGTTCAGCTATTTTCATTTATTTATTTGCGAATGCTTCAGCATCCGTATCTGTTCTATTTGGATTACTGTTTGTAGTCTCATTTTTTAGCTTAGGTCTAATTGCTTTACTTTCAGGTCCATTAGCTGCTGAATCTGCCCCTGTAGGCTTAGTTGCATCTGCAATTGGCCTTGTTGTTGGCGCTGGTGAAATATTTGGTGGAGGTGTTGCTCCAGTAATTTCGGGAATAATTGCTGAAAACTATGGTATTCAAAATATTTTCTATCTAAGTTTAATAGGAGCAATTATAGGTATGTTTATTAGTTTCTTTATTCTTGAAACAGCTCCGCGTAAAGTACAAAATATCCAAGCATTTGAAATTGAGCCAACTCAAGAATAGTTTACATCTTTTATTAAAAGCATTCTTAAGGAGTGCTTTTTCTACTCTATCATGTTAAAAAATATATAACTTTTCAAACTTTTAGCAAACCTGTCATTGATACCTTTTGCTTGCATATCAGGCATGCTTTAATTTTTCTAAATGTATAACTGATTATTTAGGTAATTTAAGTAAATCTGTAAATTTCATCGGGTATAAAATCAATACCTTTATTTTCATAGTTGATGGATTAACTCATGGATAAATTACAATGTATGGAAGCCTTTGTGAGAGTCGCACAAAGTGGAAGTTTTATTCAGGCCGCAGAATCTCTTGGTGTTACACGCTCAGTGATAAGTACACGTATTCAGCAGCTTGAAAAATTTGTAGATGCACCATTATTTCATCGTAGTACACGATCAGTAAGATTATCAGCTATTGGTGAAAAGTATTATCCTGAATGTGTAGAGCTAATCAGTCGTTTCGAGCAGCTAGCCGATGAGATGTCACATGCAAAAAATGAGTTACATGGTCGCTTACGTATTTATATGGCACCAGGTTTTGCTTTAAGCTATTTCAGTAAACTTTTATCTCAATTCACTACACAATACAGAGATATTGAATTAGATATTGTTGTATATGATAAAGTCATTGATCCAATTTCTTCTGGATTTGATATCGCTTTTCAGATGTTCCCCCCAAAAGGTGAAAGTCTAATTGAGAGAAAAATTTTTAATATAAACCGTGTAATGTGTGCTTCACCAGAATTTATCGAAAAACATGGTCAACCCCAAAGCCCACAGCAGCTTCAGCAATTTGAATTAGGCTATTATTCGGGATACCCTGAAAGAAATAAGATCCAATTTATGATCAATAATAGATTCCATGAATTCTCTATTCACGCAAGGGTCTCATCAAGCTCAATTCATTTATTACATGATTTTGCATTAACAGGAGGAGGAATCGTTTGCTTACCAACAATTGTGGCTCGAGAGAGCCTTTTAGATAAAAAACTGACTCCTGTACTTATAGACTACCCACTGCCTAATTATGGATTAAGAGCAGTATTCCCTTCAAACTCTAGAAATTTAACCAAGATTCGTTGCATGATTGATTTTCTAGTTGAAAAACTTGATCTAGTACCTGAGTGGGATCAACAGCTCATCGAAAAGGGATATTTATCACCTATGGTTAAGCTGTTTCAATAATTAATCTTTACCCTCATTACTTCAATTAAGAAAAGAACTGCCTCAACCAGACAGCTCTTCAAATATACTATTCATGATGTAAAAAAGAACTGAAATTATCTTTATTTACTTCTTAAAAGTTAAGCGTGTATGAGGTAATAATCCGGTTTTCCATATAGTCCCCTCCAATATCATTTTTATAATTTAAGTTAAGCCATTGCAGGCCAAGCTCTTTGAATTTTCCTTCTTTTATTTTGTAATTCATAATGAAATCAAATTCACTTTCATCAAATCCTTTTTCATTATTAATTAGATAATTTTTCCCATCAACGTAACGAAGTAAAAAGCTCAAACCAGGCATTAACCAGCCAGCATCATGATTAAAAGTGAAGTGGTATGAAAGCTCATTAGCTTTATTGAAAGTGCCTTGCGTCCAATTAATATAACTAAGAACAGGAACAGCCCCATCTAACATAGGAAAATCAGTATTCCCTCCAATTTTTTGAACCCCTATACCGAAAGTATTTGGTCCATACCCAATCTCTTGCATCAAACCAAAATATTGATTATCAATTTTTCCTAATAATTGACGTCCGGTCTCTTCTGTATAGTAATAACGGAATTTAGTTTTTAATCTAAATTGATCAAAATCTTCTTTTAAATTTAGCCCCAATGAATACTGATCATATAAATCTTCTAGCTCGCTCACAAATAACTGTGTATCAAGTTTTCCTTGAAAAGATTTATGTTTTAGATCGATATATGTTAAACCATCTGATTCATGATTTTTTACAGATAATTTTTTAAATTTTTCCTCATTTCTTACTGAATATCTATTTAAATGACCAATATCTATATTTAAATCTTTATTAATCTGCCCTGAGTATAAAACTCCTTGATAGATCGTTATTAGTTGGCGACTATAATCCGTAGTAGCAAGAGGCGTATCAACCCATTGCTCTCCCCAACTTAACTTATGTTGTTTATGCTGAAAGCCAATTGATCCTGCAATTTTGTTATAACTTGAAGCTTGCTTTTGAGAGCCTTTATCGAAAGGCAAGATTAAATCATTTAAATGATTATCACTACTTAAACGCTGTGCATACTGCAAGGATCCTGTTATTAATAAATTTGTATCTTGAGTTAAGTTCTGCTTAGTACTTGCTCGAGCAATTACTCCCTGACTCCAGCTTCCAATCGAAGGCTTACTGTCATCGTTATAATCCCGATCTGCATAAAGATTTTTAAATGTTAAATCTACGTTTATGTCTTTTGCAAAGACGACATTAACCTTTGCCGCCATGACCAAAAGACATGGCACAATATAAATAAGTTTATTCATTTTTAATCCATTAATTTATTTAATATTTTTTACAGTCCTGAATCCTACATGACTGATTCCTAAATCGGCCTCTTGTGAATGGCGCGCTGATGCTCGATAGCGCATACAATAATTAGAGGCACATAAAAATGAGCCCCCCTTTATCGTATAACTGTTAAAAACTTGAGGATGACCCGTGTGTAATTGTTGCTCTCCCATATGGTCATCATGAGTCCCTGTAAATGGACTACTTGTGTACTCCCATACATTACCGATCATGTCATATAGACCAAATCCATTTGATGGAAAACAACCTACTGGTGCGACATCCTCAAATCCATCTTTATTTTCATTTTGATAAGGGAATTGCCCTTCCCAAACATTTGCATCTATATGCTCAAGATTTGCACTAATATCCCGCTCTTTACTGAAGCCTTTAGCTGCATATTCCCATTGTTCTTCAGTAGGTAAGTCTCTTCCTAACCAATCGGCATAGGCCATTGCATCTTTCAATGTAATCATGCGGACAGGCTCATTAGGAAGAATCTGCCGTGTAGCATCTGGTCCCCAAGGATGTCGCCAATTTGCCCCTTTCATCAAAGACCACCAAGCCAGTTCAGCAACTTGTTCTTTTGGAGGAGTAAATACGGCAGCTTCTCCTTGTGACTCCGCCTCCGTTAAATACCCTGTAGCTTTTACAAAACTTTGAAATTGTGCATTTGTCACCTCAGTCGCATCAATCCAGAATTCTTTAATTGTACGATCACTTTTATAGAGTGCTTTTTCTTCAGGATAACTATTATTGTTTCCAATCTTAAAAGTCCCACTAGGTATTTTTACCATCCCAGCATAGGCATCTTTTTGCCAGTTAACAGGTAGACCTGAATACTCTTTACATTTATTTAAACTTCCTAATTGTTGTAACTTAGGTCCCCGAATTTGCTTTTTGGAAGGCTTACTACATCCTGTGGCTCCCAAAATACAGGCAAAAACCACTACACATTGAATAGTTCTCATACCAATTTCCTTTTGAGATTCAAACCAATAAATATTATATTTCGAGAATCAACTGAGCTTACTCAAATGAATAAGCTCTATTTAAAATCCCCAAAGTCAGATAATTCCTTAGTGAGCAGTAGTTGACTGATTAGCTACTTGTTTTAAAAATTCAGGTTGAATGCATTTATCATAAAAACAATTCATTTGACCATATTTATAACGTACAGGAGCTTCAGTTACACCTACACGTTTGGCATATACATCCCAATCTGCTGCTAGTTCCTTTACTTTTTCTGGTTTTTTAAGTGCCAAATTAATACGGTAAGAAGGATCAGTTTTACGGTTATATAACTCCCATTGTCCTGTACCGTAAGGAGGAGCCTGATACTGAATAGCCCAATCTCCCTTATAAAGAGCACGGCGTGTGTTAAATTCCCATCCTAACGTTCTTTCTGGTAATTTTTTCCCGCTAAAAATAGGTAAGAATGAACGACCTTCTAACTTTAAAATTGGATTTCCTTCAAAATTTTCTGGGCGTTTAGTATTTGTAAGATCTAAAACTGAAGGTACGAAATCCATAACATGCAGTGTTTCACTATTAATCTGCCCAGCTTTAACTTTAGCTGGATAACGAATTATGGCTGGGACATGAATTCCCCCATTCGCCAAGAAGCTTTTAAAATATGGAAGCGGTGTTGAAGCGACTTGTGCCCATTGAGGTCCTAATGTTACATACGAACCCTTACGTCCCATGTTTTTAGGGCTGTTATCAAATGTAGCATTTACCCACTCTCGGATACCATTCTTATCCTCAGTTGTCCCCAACGATTCAGGAGTAGCAGACTCAGCGCCATTGTCAGACATAAATAAAATAAGCGTATTATCTAACTCTCCACTACGCTTTAAGTAATCAATTACACGCCCAATATTGTGATCAAGATTATCGATCATTGCTGCATAAATTTGCATTGTTTTTATTTGATCTTGTTTTTGGCTTTCTGTTAACTGCTCCCATGCAGGGAAAACATCCATTAATGGATTATTAATTTTTGTTCCCTTTGGCATAATTCCAAGCTTAATCATACGCTCTAAACGAGCTTGGCGAATTTTTTCATACCCTTCTTTATAATGCCCTTCATATTTTTTCAAATACTGATCAGGTGCTTGTAACGGCCAATGTGGTGCGGTGAAAGCCAAATATCCAAAAAAAGGTTGTCCTTTTTTTCGATCATTTTCCATATAGGAAATCATTTTAGTTGTAAAAAAATCACTTGAATAAAAATCTTTAGGTAAATTTACATCTTTACCATCTTCAAGATAGCGGGCTTTATAATTACCAGGGAACATTTGGCTTGCATCCATATGTGCAGCACCACCTGGCATTAGTGTAAATGAGCGATCAAAACCTCGAGCTTTTGCATTACTGTCTTCAGTGGAGCCTAAATGCCATTTACCTGCTACAAATGAAGCATATCCTTGAGTTTTTAAAATTTCAGCTAAAGTAATTACTCTTTTATTTAAGCGACCTTCATAACCAGGTTTACCTTTTTGTTCAGGCTGCAAATACTCAGCCATGGTTCCAAATCCGGCTTGATGGCTATCATTGCCCGTCAAAAGCATGGAACGAGTTACTGAACATGTTGGACCTGCATGAAAATTAGTTAGAATAGCGCCTTCTTTAGCGAGCTTATTAATATTAGGAGTTCGTATTTCACTCCCAAAAGGCTCTGTATCAGAAAAACCCAAATCATCTGCAACAATCACTAATACATTAGGTTTCCTAACAGTATCGGTCGCATTAGCCAAAGCTGCACATAGCATCGTTGGTATAAATAATGATGCGATTGTCAGTTTTTTTCTAACCATAACAAAATCCTTATGAACAGTTTTATTTTCTGCAATAAATCCTTGCATCTAGGAAATATACATTTATATACTCAAATGAATACAATCAAATATGCAAATTGAGAGTTCTTATATTTCGAACAAATATTTTTAAGAAAAACTAAAGAATCTTTGTAGAGCCCTTATAAAAATATTTTTTGTTCTTATATAAGCTTATAGACTCAACAATTAAAAAATATTCAAAAATTTGTCTTTTTATATACACCTAGTCTTAAAAAATTGTTTCTTTCACTTCTAAATTATTGCAAATATTTTGATAAACATATATTTGCAATAATAACACCTCTCCATTACACCGTGTTTAGTTACAACCAATGCACCCAAAACTTTTTATTTGCATGAAGTTAGTCCTCGTAAAAAATATTCAAACACACTCTCCCTCTCGCTTACCCTGCCAGAACTTAAAAGCTGAATTGTGCCTTCCACCATATATAAAAATAGTTTGGCATCGGTAAAAGAGACATCGGTTTTTAGGGTTCTAAGCTGGCTATAAATTTCATTTTTTAGCCATGTTCTATAGCGCACTGCGGATTGATAAGCGTTGGGATAGCTATTTTTAATTTCAAAAACGGCTTTAAATAATAAGTAATACGGCCCTTCTAAATCGGTATGTAGAAAGTAAAGCTTTTTGAGTTTATCTATTACAAGAGTGTTTAAGTCATATTCGACCATTGCGACTACTTGTTCCTGGAGCTTTTCTTTTTGCACCATCAGGCAAATTTCAATGAGTCGTTCTTTAGAGTGAAAATAATTATAAAAAGTCGCTTTAGTAATCTCTGATTCTTTCACTATTCTGTCGACCCCAATAAGGTGGAACCCACGGTGATGAAACAGATCAATTGCTTTATTTACAACGTATAAGGCACGTGTTGGGAGAACTAAATTTGGCATAGTTTTACCGTTATAAATTCTTGTTGTTTCTAAATGAGATACTTTTTTAGGAGAAAAAAAGGCACATCAAAGCCATAAAGACTGTGCTTGGCACATCTCAAGTTTTATTGTTGATGCAAGTTTTTTGAGCCGTAATGACTTAAAGCATGAAAACCCTACAGGCTATCAAGCTGCTTTAAATTGTTAAGTTGTGTCGTTATAGCTTTTGGCAAAGGCTGCCAAAAAATAGTGGATGTGCAAAGCCAACTCCTTTTTATTGGGAGTTCTGCCAAAATATTTAAATTATGGTGGCAGAACGAAAGGGGGTTCGCAGACTGGAAACAAAGGAACCAGCACACCAGAGGTGTCCCCCTTCCGCCCTACCGTAGAGAAAAAGGGGGCGAACGAGTTCCCGCCAAGAATAGTATTCCACCCTCTTGTAGTCAAGCACACAAAATGACATTTGATTTAAATTAGATCATTAAAAAGTAAGGATAAATAATTAACAAGTTATTGTTAAAGTAGGATTTATAAAGAGAATGAACACTAGATAATAAAGACTCAATATTCGATCCTCCTATTAAAGAGGAATTCCTATAGAAAGCGTTAATGCATTTAAATAGTGTTGGGTGAAAAAATTTCTAGATACATATACGGAGGAAGAAAATGGCATTATTCCAAATAAAATAAAGCTAAGCCACGATAACCGCGACTTAGCTTTAAAAAATAATTTTAATTAAAAAATTACTTATTTGATGTCTGCAAATTCAGAAACAGGCTTGTTCACTTCAACTTTTGTGCCGCCAAATTTTTCATTTACAAACTTTTGTACTTTAGGTAAGTGGTAAAGTTCACCAAGCTTCGTATAGATCGGGTCATTTTTGTTCGCTTCAGCAACACCCAATAAGTTGACATAAAGCTTAGTAGACTGATCGATTGGCTCACGGAAGATTGCGTCTTTCATTACATTGAGGCCACCCTCAAGTGCCAATGTATTACCCAGTACAATCGCATCTACATCGTTTTTAACACGAACTGCGGTTGTCATTTGAATAGGTTTTAATTGTAAGTTTTTAGGGTTTTCAGCAATATCATTCACTGTCCCTTTTACAGGGTCAAAACCTGGTTTAAGTTTAATTAATTTAGCAGACTGCAATAATGTTAATGCACGAGCTTCGTTAGCAGTATCGTTTGGAATTGCAATGGTAGCGCCTTGCGGGAACTCATCAACGGTTTTAACTTTATTTGCATAAATACCCATTGGTTCCAAGTAAGTTGTCGCAACAGCAGCAACTTTAGCTTTATTTGAAGCATTATAAGCTGCCAAATAGTTGAATGACTGGAACGCATTTACATCTTGTTCGCCACTTGCTACAGACGTATTGAGCACAACATAGTCAGTTAAATTGGTCACTTCGAGTTTAATGCCCGCTTGAGCAGTTTCAGGAAGTGTTGCTACGTATTTCCATACGTCCGTATCAGAACCTGTTGAAACCAATTTAATTGTACGAACTGACTCAGTTTTATCTTTGGCTGCTGCTGTATTTTCAGTTTGTGCAGGTTGCTTATTACATGCTGTCAGTGTCAGTACAGAGGCACTGAACAGTACGCTAAATAATTTTTTCATAAATATATCCTAAAATAGGAAACGCCTCCCCTAAATCAGAGAGAGACATTTCCAACCATTGGGTCGAAATGCAATATTTGGCTGGATATAATTTCCAGATATAGGGTTTAGAAGCCTGATTTCAGCATCATTCCTTCCGTGAATTTGCACGCTGAACAATAGAATTATGTTTTGAAACAGTTTCTAAATATGGCCTCATCATATATCAATAAATGAATATTCTACAAATAACTTGTTCGATTCTGATATATAGGCCTCTTATTGCTAAGATATTGAAAATAAAAAACATATTATATAAAGATAGTAATTTTGATTAAAATATATACTCGATTGATTTATATGAAATTTTCGGCATTTATTAGCAAGATTTAAGCTAAATGAAGTTGTAATTTTTATCCTTGGCTTAAAAAATCTTCGGTTTTACAAAGACTTTTGAATTTGGCGTAAGCGACAAAATTTCTCATTAGTAATATAAGCTATTTATATAAATTATTTTTTATTATTTAAGTTTTTAATAAAAATAAATTTTATAAAGATATATTCTATTAGCTCCAAGGAAGGTGAATAGTATGAAATAAACGATGTAGAAAAGTTCCAATTCAAATTAGTGTTACTACTAAATTTAAAAATATAATAATGCATCAATATCTCTTCAAAACTATTATGTAAATTTCTTGCAATAATTTTTTGTTTCACACAACTCAGTGAAAGGCCATAATAAATTATTGTTTGCTTTTTATCCTATTTATTTCAATTTATAAAAAATATATAATATTCCTCAATAGTTTTCTAATTATCTATTACATTCATTCATGATCATATATTTTCAAGAAAGAGAATAAAATGCAAGACCAAGCTTTGCCATCATTCCCTCAAGATTTAAATGAGGATCAAAGTATTACACGTCCACCAATTTCACACTCAGGTATTCATCATTTTAAATTTCACGGTAATGCCTCAGAATATTTTGGAATTTGGATCGTTAATATTCTTTTAACTATTATTACTTTAAGCTTATATGCGCCTTGGGCTAAAGTTCGTCGTTTACGTTATTTCTATGGAAATACAGAGTTTTTTGAACGTCGTTTTGATTTTACTGGTATTCCAACCAAGATTTTGATTGGGCGTTTAATTGCATTAGGAATTTACGTAGCATTTTCAATTTCATCACAGTATTCAATGATTGCAACTATAGTTGGAATAGTTGTGTTATATATGGCTGTGCCTTGGCTAATTCGCGCTACTTTACGTTTTACTGCAAGAAATAGTAAGTATGGTAACGCACGCTTTTATTTTGGTGGCACTATAAAAGAATCTTATAAAATTTTCCTTTTAAGTATATTGGTATATATCTTTACATTAGGAATTTTTACGCCTGTAGCTATTTGGCTATATAAAAAATATTATCTTAATCACCTATATGCTGGACAATTAAATTTTAAATTAAACGCGAACTGGACTGCATATATGGCTGCAGTTTATGTACCCATTTTTATTGCTCTTGGCATCATTGCTATCTTTTCAATTATTTATTTTAGTATTTTAGGAACACTTTCCGGGTTCTCATCGAATTCTGTAATCTTTGGGATATTTATGATGTATGCCATTATTGGATTATTTATTTATCCATTAATTGCTGCGCGTCTTTTCATTACTACATGGAACAATACTACAGTTGGAAACAGTCAATTTAAAACAGACTGTAATCAATGGCGTTTTGCATGGATTGTAGCATCAAACTGGGTAGTAAAAATCTTAACCCTAGGTTTAATGTCTGCTTGGGCCGCTGTTCGCATTCACAAATATCAGGTTGAATCAATGAGCTTAATCTTGCTAGATGATCCAGATAAAATGATGAATCTAGCTCAGCAAGAACAAAGTGCTTTAGCTGAAGAAATCAGTGATATTTTTGATATTGATATCTCCCTATAATAATCTGAGTTTAATAATTTATGTCCCAAGCAGTAGATATCATTTTCTATGATGGCATAGTGTCTAAACCATACCATGCACAGATTTCAGCTCAATCTGAAACTGAAGTTCTGATTCGATATGGTGAGCAATTAGAACAACAGCGTCATTATCAATACACTGATATGAAATTGATTGGTGCTCTGGGACAGTTACATCCAGTAATTGAATTAGACGATGATGCACGAATTGAATTTCATGGTGCATTACCTGAATGGTTTAATTATTCAACTAAAAAGATTCAACATTCGATTTGGAAATTTGAACGTTCTCCAAGTCTTATTTTTTTTAGTTTAATTTTTGTGATTACTTTCGGAATCAGTTTAGTAAAATGGGGAGTTCCCGCCACTTCCCATTATATTGCTTTTAAATTACCAGAGAATAGTTTAAAGAAACTAGGAGATGAAGCCGAGAATTATGTACTAAATAATTGGACTGCACCCAGCCAATTAGCTCAAACTCAAAAAGACCAAATTACTAAACAATATTTGAATACTGTTGCTGAAAACAAACCAGCCAAATTAGTGTTCCGTAAAGGTAATCGATTAGGGGCAAATGCTGTAGCACTACCCAATAATACAATTATCATTACAGATGAACTGATTCAAATAGCCCATAATAATCAAGAAATATTGGGAGTATTAGCCCATGAACAAGGACATTTAGTTTATCGCCATAGTTTACAACAAGGATTAACTAGTTTAGGACTAAGTGTATTATACATTGCGATGACAGGTAATAATTCAGATTTATTTACGTCGTTACCTGCTGCTATGGTTGGTGCAAATTACTCACGTAAATTTGAGTCCGAAGCCGATCTATATGCATTACAACTGATGGATAGGAAAAATATAGAAGTCTCACACTTTGCAAATTTCTTACAACGTTTAAACGATAAAACAGAAGAAGATCTAAATAAAGCAAGTCAGTCCACCTCACCAACCTCTCAAAAAGAATCTTCAGATAATAAGCTATCTATAGCTGTTGTTGATGCTTTATCTTCTCATCCTGCAACTGAAGAACGTATTCGAATGGTTCATGATTTTGAGAAAAAACAACACGCTAAATATTAAATACTAGAAAAATTAGTATTCAACCTTAAGAAATTATGAAATATAAAATTAAACTGGAGTCTAATTCTGCCCAACTCAATCTAAATTTTTATATAGGGGAGGATGAGGGGTAAAATAATAGATATAAAAAAAGCCCCTGCTTTTAACAGGGGCTTTTAGAATTTGGCGGAAGCGGTGAGATTCGAACTCACGGAGGACTCACACCCTCGTCGGTTTTCAAGACCGGTGCATTAAACCGCTCTGCCACGCTTCCATGTGCGTAAGAATACAAAGCTTATTCATTTTATTCAAGAAAAAAATCATCGCTTTGTGTTCAAGTGCATATTGTTTCATCAATTTTACAGTTGGGCAGCCAATTCTGCTCCTTCTTTAATCGCGCGCTTCGCATCTAACTCTGCTGCGAGCTTTGCACCACCAATAATATGGTAGTTCGCTATAGTCGACTCACCTTCTTTTGGCATCAAGTCTTTTACCGACTCTTGCCCCGCACACACCACAACGGTATCTACACGTAAAAGCTGGTCCTGACCATTATGCTCAATCC
>NZ_POYH01000038.1:0-1466 GCF_002899995.1 Acinetobacter sp. AKBS16
ACCACTACGCAAAATGCCAGTACGAGGCAAATCCGCACCGATATCTACGCCACTTGCTAAAGCCGCTCGAAAACGTGATTTTTGTCGGGTATCAAACGTTAGCTCAACCGTTTCAAATGCCTGATCAGGAGAAATATCTTCAAGACGCTGGGTGTAAATTTTCATTTAGCTTTTCTCTCCTTACTTATTTCTTTCATATATAAGGTAATGAGGCAAATCACCTCTATAAACTCATTAAAACAAGAAATAACGTTGTGCCATTGGTAATACGTCAGCAGGTTCACACGTTAATAATTCACCATCGGCCCGCACCTCGTAAGTCTCAGGATGAACCTGCATAACAGGACAATATGTATTGTGTTTCATATCGGCTTTGGTAATTGAACGCGTGTTTTTACAGGGACTGATTAACTTTTTAAGGTTTAGCTTCTCAGCAACTTTTTTATCAATTGCGACTTGAGATAAAAAGGTAATACAGGTGTTATGTACACCACGTGGATAAGCACCAAACATTGGGCGATAATGCACTGGTTGAGGTGTAGGAATTGAAGCATTAATGTCACCCATTGGCGCTGCTGCAATCATGCCACCTTTAATGATCATGGAAGGTTTCACGCCAAAAAACGCAGGCTTCCATAACACTAAATCAGCAAGTTTTCCGACTTCAACCGAACCAATTTCATGGCTTAAACCATGGGTAATTGCCGGGTTAATTGTATATTTGGCAATGTAGCGTTTAACGCGATTGTTATCATGAAACTCATTATCACCCTCTAATGGGCCACGTTGTACTTTCATTTTGTGGGCAGTTTGCCAAGTTCGTAAAATCACTTCACCCACACGTCCCATTGCCTGAGAGTCAGATGACATCATGGCAATTGCGCCTAAGTCTTGTAAAATATCTTCAGCAGCAATGGTTTCACGACGAATACGACTTTCTGCAAAAGCAATATCTTCAGCAATTGCTGGGTCTAAATGGTGGCATACCATGAGCATATCTAAATGCTCATCAATGGTATTGATCGTGTAAGGTCGTGTTGGGTTGGTCGAAGATGGCAAGACATTACTTTGCCCAATTGCTTTTAAAATATCGGGAGCATGCCCGCCGCCCGCACCTTCGGTATGGTACGTATGAATCGTACGGTCTTTAAATGCCGCTAGCGTTTCTTCTAAAAAACCACCTTCATTCAATGTATCCGTATGAATTGCGACCTGTACATCATACTCATCTGCAACGCTCAAACAGTTATCAATAGCCGCAGGTGTTGAACCCCAATCTTCGTGTAGTTTTAACCCAATTACTCCTGCTTTAATTTGCTCGCGAATGGGGTCAGGTAAACTTAAATTCCCTTTACCCAATAGACCAATATTCATAGGCAAATCATCAATCGCCTGCAACATGGTCGCAATATGCCAAGGCCCTGGAGTCACTGTCGTTGCCGAAGTACCTGCCGCAGGTCCTGTCC
>NZ_POYH01000039.1:0-18774 GCF_002899995.1 Acinetobacter sp. AKBS16
CAAGAGCCCATGGAGAATCTTTATCCAAAACATCATAAGCTGATGCAGAAATACTATAAAAACCAGATAGAGCCAGAAGACTGACCATCACCCTTTTTCGCATTACTATCATTTCTATCCCAATCTCAATATTTTAAATTTTTACTTTCTTCGTTAAGAAAGCTTCAGGGATTATTGCAGTCAGCCACTAGCCATCCATGTACCAGACTTATTGATATTTTTGCTTAAAATTACTGCAAGTGATGTTGCACATTTACGAAGCGTGCTAATCTGTAAGGAGCCTTACAATAGTGCAAATTCAGGAAGAATTATCATTTGTACAAGGCATTTAAGGAATAATTTTAGCTAAACATGACTAGTTTTACCGTTGCTCTGAACCTCATTTACTGTCACAGCAATCGCGGCATCATTTTTGCTAGATTTTATAAGAACATCCAGGATGGAGAATTAACATGTTGATTAGTACTGATATGCTTCCGCAATCACAGCGTTATGATTTCTGGCATCAGATAGTTCGTGAACGCTTTGTTGAACTAGATTTGACAATGGAAAACTCTACACCATCAAAAGACATTCATGCTGAACTCATCCATGATCGTGTCTCAGAAATTGATGTAATGAAGTTAAATGCTTCTAGCCATACTGTTTCACGTAATAATCGCCAAATCAGAATGGATAAGGGCGAAGATGAATTCTTCCTGTTCAGCTTGCAATTAAAAGGAAATGGTTTTCTTGAGCAGGACAACAGATCTGTTTCGCTCCAACCAGGAGATTTTATTCTTTTTGATAGCACACGTCCTTATCGCATGGGATTCAATGATGATTTTGAGAAATTGGTTCTACGTATACCTCGCATGTTATTAAAACAACATATTGCAGCGCCTGAGAGATTATGCGCATACAAAATGCCTAGACAACATCCCATGGGAAATATTCTATCTAATTTTCTCACTTCACTTGATCAGCTTTCAACTCTCCCACATGAAGCACAACTAAATGTATCTGGAGCAATTTTACAAATGGTTGCAGGGGCACTGCAGAGCATGCCTCAAAATAATCAAACTCAGTTGAATTCTGTAAGGTCTTATCATCTAAAAAGAATAAAAAAATATATCGAACTAAATCTGGACGAGCCTGAACTTTCTGTTGCAACAATAGCTTCGGCATTGGAAATGTCTGTTAGCTCTTTATATAGGATTTTTGAAGATGAACCTATGCCCTTAGCACACTATATATGGATTAAACGTCTTGAATTTTGTTGTCGAGACCTTGAAAATGTTGCCTTAAAAAACAAACCCATCTCACAAATTGCATTTGAATGGGGATTCACACATGGTACACACTTTAGCCGTTCTTTTAAAAAACAGTTTGGTTTGCCTCCCAAAGTTTATCGGGAACAATTTCTAGATTCGAAGAAATAAAGTAAGAGGACTAATTTCCATAACTCTTATCTATTAAATATTATTTCTTTTAAAAGATTTTATTAAAATTTCATATATTAATTGAAATTAGTTGTATTTATTTTTATATAAGTTCAATACTCTAGATAAGTTTCTAAAAAATTAGAAAAAGACAAATATTTCATCTTTTCTGATCTTATTTATATATAAGAACTACGCTAGATAATTCTACGTTTTGATGTAGTGAAAGATGCACAATTGGCATTAAATATGCCTGTTCCATATCCATCACTTGATAAATCGACAGCTAAAAAATAATTTTAAAGAGCCCTTTCTACTTATTATAAGAAGAAAGGGCTACGATTATTTTTGTTATATACAATAATATTTTTTATATTTTAATTTATTTATAAAAATTCTAGTTACTTTAAATATATTATCTGGAAACAATAAAGTTCTATTCTCTTTTAAATAATATTAGTTAAACCGAATCTTTGAAGATGAATTTTGAGTTAATATACCAAAATCTAAATCTAATAAAGGTATGGCTGTTTCAGGTAAAGCTAAAGCCTCTTTATAAGCAGTCTTTGCTTGAGGCGTTAAATATAAATGAATCTGATTTGGTAAAACCCACAGGAATGGTCAGCCCTGCTTATACATTACTTGTGAAGAATAATGATGGAATACCGAGACTGAGTGTAGATATTAATTTTTTCATTCGATGCTATAAAATAGTTAAGTACATAAAGCTATTATTGACATAGCCTTATGTACTGTTTTTAAAGATTTAAATAAAACTTGGTAAACCACGTGCAGGGTCAGTTTCTCTAGCTGCTTGAGCATTTTCAACTGTCAAACCAAGCGCCTTAGCCACACCTTCGCCATAAGCTGGATGACATGCGTAACAGTTACGAATGTGGCGATATTTAATGAAATCAAGAGCATCACCCATTGCGCGTGCAGTATTATCAAATAAAGCCTGTTGTTGCTCTGGAGTCATAAGTTCAAACAAAGCACGAGGTTGACTGAAATAATCGTTGTCATCTTCACGATAGTTCCAGAAATCAGCATCCCCATTGATTTTTAACGGTGGTTCTTTGTACTGAGGCTGCTCTTGCCATTGCCCAAAACTATTTGGTTCGTAATGTGGAAGACCACCATAATTGGCATCGATGCGTCCTTGACCGTCACGGTGATTACTATGAACTGGGCAACGTGCCGCATTTACAGGTATTTGCGATAATTCACACCTAAACGATAACGCTGAGCATCTGCATAGTTAAATAAACGGGCTTGCAACATGCGGTCTGGTGAGGCGCTAATGCCAGGAACCAGATTACTTGGTGCAAAAGCAGATTGCTCAACATCTAAGAAGAAATTTTCAGGGTTTCGATTCAGCTCAAACTCACCCACTTCGATTAATGGATAATCTCCATGAGGCCAGACTTTTGTTAAATCAAATGGATGATATGGAACCTTTTCAGCATCTTGCTCAGGCATTACCTGTACATACAAAGTCCACTTAGGGAAATCTTTTCGTTCAATCGCATCGAATAAATCACGTTGATGACTTTCACGATCATGCCCCACTAATTCACCAGCTTCGGCATCTGTTAAATTTTTAATTCCCTGTTGGGTCCGGAAATGAAATTTCACCCAGAAACGTTCATTCGCACTATTGATGAAACTATAGGTATGGCTACTAAAACCGTGCATATGACGGTAGGAAGCAGGAATACCTCGATCAGACATGACAATAGTGACCTGATGTAAAGCTTCAGGTAATAAAGTCCAGAAATCCCAGTTATTCGTTGCGCTACGCAAGTTAGTTTTAGGATCGCGTTTTACTGCTTTATTTAAATCTGGAAATTTACGTGGATCACGTAAGAAGAACACTGGTGTATTGTTCCCCACCATGTCCCAGTTACCTTCTTCTGTATAAAATTTTAAAGCAAAGCCGCGAATATCACGTTCAGCATCTGCTGCTCCACGTTCACCAGCTACAGTGGTAAATCGGGCAAACATTTCTGTTTTTTTACCAATTTCACTAAAGATTTTAGCGCGGGTATATTGAGTAATATCATGAGTCACCGTGAAAGTGCCGAATGCACCTGAACCTTTTGCATGCATACGACGTTCTGGAATTACTTCACGAACAAAGTTAGCTAATTTCTCGTTTAGCCATAAATCTTGAGCAAGTAGAGGCCCTCTTGCACCTGCCGTCATACTATTCTGGTTATCTACAACTGGAGCCCCAAAATCAGTAGTAAGTTGGGAAAAAGGACATTTTTTAGTATCGTCATTCATTAATATGCACCCGAAAAAAATAATCAATCGAATCAATAAAAAGGGCAGTCAATTTTGGCTGCCCTCTTTTTTAAACTTAACTTCTAATAAATGCTAAAAGATCTTTGTTAATTGTTTCTGCTTCTGTAGTTGGCATTCCGTGAGGAAATCCTGGATAACTAATTAAAGTACCGTTTTTAACGAGTTCCGCAGATTTTTTACCTGAAATTTCAAAAGGTACAACCTGATCATCTTCACCATGCAAGATGAGAACTGGAACTTCAATCTTTTTGAGGTCTTCAGTAAAATCTGTTTGAGAGAAAGCAACAATTCCATCGTAATGAGCTTTTGCTCCGCCCATCATGCCCTGACGCCACCAATTTAACACCACAGGTTCTGATACTTTTGCTCCTGGTCGGTTATATCCATAAAATGGACCTGCAGGTACGTCATGATAAAATTGTGAACGATTTTTAAAAAGTTGATTTTGAAGGTCATCAAAAACTTCTTTTGGTAAACCATCCGGATTACTTTCAGTTTTCACCATTAATGGTGGAACGGCACTAATTAAAACAGCTTTAGCAACAGGGTCATTAGGATAACGAGCAACATAATGTGCTACTTCACCACCACCTGTTGAATGCCCTACATGTACCGCACCTTGTACACCTAAATGCTCAACCACAGCAGCAACATCATCTGCATAATGGTCCATATCATGACCATCCCAAACTTGAGTGGAACGACCATGACCACGGCGGTCATGAGCAACTACACGAAAACCTTCTTTAAGAAAAAAAAGCATTTGCGCATCCCAGTCATCTGAACTGAGCGGCCAACCATGGTGGAAGAAAATTACAGGAGCATCGCGAGGGCCCCAATCTTTATAAAAAATATCTACGCCGTCTTTTGTTGTGACATATCCCATTTTTGTTTCTCCTGTGTAAAAGTTACACTATCGATTTACTGTATATGCTCTAATTAATTCGTAATAAGTACATATAAAATTTTCAATCCTACCCTCATGGATAGTCATAACATAGTAAGGTTAAAGTTCACTTTAAGGTCAATAGATTTTAGAGAAAACAGCGTTTAAAAAATGTAAAAAAATAATTTCTACAGTCCTAAAAACTAAGGGTTTTCTTTAGATCATCTAAAAGCTAATCAACTCTACCTATTCTTATTAAAAGTTATTCTAAATTCGTTACAAGCAGTTTTAATTCTTAGAGAAATAGCATATTGACATTCAAGTGAACTTTAAACTTATAGTAATCCTACAGACAGAAAGTTGATATCTGCTTTTAAAGATTATCAGCTACTCAGTCGATCAATTTAAAGGTTAACCAATTATGAATACAAATAAAGCGTTCACTGAAGTTGAATTTGGTCAACAGAAAGTTAAAGTTCCAAAAGGTGGTTATTATGACCGCTTTAGAATGAATCCTGATTTAGATGAAGTTGCAAAAGATCCTGCAGCTGGAAATATTGATTTTTTCCGTAGCATTCCTAAAAAGTTAGTTGAATCAAGAGTTGGACCTGTCTGGGCTCCCAACTTTTATTATCGTAGCGGCAATGTGCAAGTTTTGATGCTTGCACCCGTTAAGCTGTTAAAGAAAAAATTACCTTCGCCTCTAGTACCCTTGGAAGCTTTTCCAGGTTATGGACTAGTTGCACTCACCTTTTTCACTTATACAGTTTGTGATAATGATCCATACAATGAAGCGTCTGTAGCTATTGTCGTGCGTAAACCTAAAGCTCATGGTCCGCATGCTTTAGAGCTGATTAACTCGATTCGTAAACGTCACTTTTATGCGCATGTATTAGCTTTACCTGTCGACACTGAAATAGCACGTGTACGTGGCGTATATGGTTATCAACTTCCAAAATGGCTAGCCGAAATTGATGTAAAGATTGATAAGAAAAAAGTTGAAGCAACACTTTCAACTTACAACAAATTAGATATCAGCCTAACAACCGCAACTCCGTCATTAAAAAGAGTTAAGTCTGAATCCCGCATGGGTAAAGCCACGATGTTGCATTTAGTCGATAACGAGTGGCATCAAACTCTAGTGCAAACCAATGTTCTCTCGTTTGGTGAAAAACTTTTCCCGCGCAAGGTAAAAGTGACACGCCATGGCGGCCATGTGAGCCAGCTTCTAGACCAGTTGGGCGCATCTACTATTCTTCGTCTCGATGTTATTGAAGATGCTCAGGTCGTATTAAATCTACCGACTAAACTTTAATCATCAGTCAGTTAGCTTAGGATCGTTAAGCTATGTTTTGAGGTTTAAGATGAATACTCTCAATGAAGTAAGCAGCACTTTAAATGCATCAGAGATACTCTCTCGACAACGCAAAGCATTTTTGAAAGCTGAACCACCAACACTTCAACAGCGTAAAGCAAGTCTTGCAAAACTTCGTGCTGCTGTCATTGAATATCGTAGTGAATTACAAGTTGCTGCAAGTGAAGACTTTGGACACCGTTCATATCATGAAACAGATGTCATGGAACTTGTTGGTATTGTTCAGTCCATCGATTATTTAACGCGTAATTTACGCCGTTTCATGAAGCCAGAAAAGCGTCATGTCAGCTTATTCTATCGCTCGGCTAGTGCTCACATAGAATATCAGCCGAAAGGGGTTATTGGGGTCATGGCTCCTTGGAACTACCCTATTTCTCTTACGCTTATTCCTCTTGCTACAGCGATTGCTGCCGGTAACCGAGCAATGCTTAAACCCTCAGAACTCACCCCTCGAACAAGTGAAGTGATTTCACGCATGCTTGCGGCGAACTTTTCTATAGAAGAAGTTGCGGTTATTTTAGGTGGGCCTGAAGTTGGTGCTGAATTTAGTGCACTACCTTTCGACCATCTATTGTTTACAGGAAGTACACCTGTGGGCCGTAAAGTCATGAAAGCAGCAAGTGATAACCTCGTTCCGCTCACTCTTGAATTAGGTGGTAAAAGTCCAGCGATTGTAGGTCAAGGGCACGTAAACTCGAGAACCATGACTAGTATTGCCTATGGAAAATTATCCAATGGTGGGCAAACATGTGTTGCTCCAGATTATGCCCTTGTTCATGAAGATGATTTAGAAGCATTTATTGAAGAATACAACGCGACAGTCTCTCGATTCTATCCAAACGGACCAGATTGTGATGATTACACTTCAATTGTCAATGAACGTCATTATACCCGTTTACAAGGCTTACTTGATAATGCAAAACAAAATGGCGCACGAATCATTGAACTAGGAGTCAAACCTGAATCGGCAAAGAATCGCGCTCGTACTCTTGTTCCAACACTTGTTGTAGGAGCAAAAGATGATGATGCAATTATGAAAGAAGAAATCTTTGGCCCAATTCTACCCGTGCGTACCTACCGTGATATTGATGAGGTTATTAACTACATCAATGAAAGAGACCGTCCACTCGCCTTATATTATTTTGGTGAAAAAGATGCAGATTGCAAAAAACTACTACGACGTACGACTTCAGGTAACGTTGGTATTAACAATACCTTAATTCATGTGGCGCAAGACGATCTACCGTTTGGTGGTATCGGTCCAAGTGGTATGGGTGCTTATCACGGAATTGAAGGTTTCCGTTCTATGAGCCATGCAAAAGGTATCTTTGATCAGGGCCGCTGGAATTTCCCAAGTTTCTTACATGCTCCTTTTGGAAAATTCATGGAGTTAGCGCTTGCCATTACCTTGGGTAAGAAAAAAGCTAGATCTTAATTATTTTTCATCCTAAGCAGGATTGCGCACTCAGTCTCAATTCCGCTTATTTAATTAACAATATCTAATAAGGAAACAACTTTATGAAATGTATCACTTTTAACGGTGCTGGCGGCCCTGAAGTTATTACGGTTAGTGAAAGACCTATGCCTGAGTTAACAGATGATGGGATATTAATTGAAGTTGTTGCAGCAGGTATTAACGGTCCAGATGTAATGCAACGAAAAGGTTTGTATGCACCACCGCCTGGTGTAACTGACATTCCTGGCCTTGAAGTTTCCGGAATTGTTAAACAAGTAGGCAAGCAAGTTACTAAGTTTAAAGCTGGAGATGAAGTCTGTGCATTAGTTCCGGGCGGTGGCTATGCTGAATATGTAGTTGCCCATCAAGATAATGTACTCTTCATTCCTGAAGGTCTGACATTAATTGAAGGTGGAATTTTACTAGAAACTTTTATGACAGTTTGGTCACATCTTTTTCAACATGCCAAATTCCGTCCAAACAGTTCAATTTTAATACATGGCGGTACTTCAGGAATTGGTACTACCGCAACGATGTTAACTCGAGCTTTTGGAGCAACCCAAATTTTTACAACAGTTTCGAGCAAAGAACATCAAGAAGCGAGTTTAAAAATTGGTGCTGATGTAGCCATAAATTATAATGAAGATGACTTTGTTGAAGTTGTAAAAAAACATACTGATGGTAAAGGTGTAGATTTTGTTTTGGATATTATTGCTGGAGATTACATCCAGCGAAATTATGAAGTCGCTGCAATGAACGGCACAATATTGCAAATAGGTGTGCTTAAAGGCTTAGCGGATAAAGTCAATATTTTTCCGATGCTTGCTAAACGCCTAACTCATACAGGCGCTACCCTACGCTCTCAATCTGCAGAAGCGAAAGCAGAAGTGATGGCAGCATTGCAAGAAAAGGTATGGCCTTTAATTTCAAAAGGACAGATAAAACCCTTGTTATATAAAACATTTGATCTTGAAGAAGCTCGCCAAGCTCATGAATTTCTTGATCAAGGACAACATGTTGGTAAGTTAGCCTTAATCGTCAAAAAATAAAAACTGAAAGTAAAAAAGACCAGTTAATACTGGTCTTTTTTACTTATAAGTCCAAATTATTATTAATTTATATAGGGAGTCATCTCTCTTTCCTTTACTCTCATAACCCACTCCAGCTATCTTACTTTTGGGATTATTTAATAGACTTAATGCAAAGGCATTTTTTCAAACGACCCTTGTTGAGCACCAAGCTCTGAACGCACCACTTGTAATTCAAAACCTTGTCTGTCTAACTCAGCTCTTTCACTTTTATCAGTCAAAGACACAACAATACTCACTAAAAAAGCGAGAGGCATTGAAAATAATGCTGGATTATCAAATGGGAATATTGCTTTTTCATGCCCTAAAACACCTACCCAGACCGTAGGTGATAAAACTACAAAGGTAATTGCGGAAATGATTCCTACAAACCCACCAAATATGGCGGCACGAGTAGTTAAATCTTTCCAGTACATAGAAAGAATAAGTACAGGAAAGTTAGCGGAAGCAGCAATACCAAATGTAAGTCCCATTAAAAAAGCGATGTTCATTTTTTCAAATAAGATTCCACATGCTATGGCAATCACACCTAGAACCACTACAGAAAGTCGAGATACAACCATTTCCTGCTTTTCAGTTGCCTTGCCTTTCTTAATGACTTTTTGAAATAAATCATGGGAAATTGCTGAAGCTCCAGCAAGTGCCAAGCCAGCCACCACAGCTAAAATCGTTGCAAATGCTACAGCAGACAAAAAGCCAAGTAATAGATTTCCTCCAAGGGCCTTTGCTAGATGCATCGCAACCATATTACTACCACCGATTAAGTCTCCGCCTAATTGCCCATCTACAAAATAATGAGGATTAGTGCCTACTATGGCGATTGAAGCTAAACCTAAAATACAAACCACAATAAAGAAGTAACCAATATAACCAGAAGCATAAAAGACTGAACGGCGCGCTTCAGCAGCATTTGGAACTGTAAAAAAACGCATAAGAATATGTGGTAAACCTGCTAAACCAAAGATCAATCCAATAGACATAGACAGTGTATTAATCGGGTTGGATAGCATTGGACCCGGTTCTAAGACCTTTTGTCCTAATTTATGTGCATTTACGGCAGCCGTAGCCATATTATTTAAACTAAAACCAAATGCTTTAAATGCCAGAAATACTAAAACGGTTCCGCCAAAGAGCAAAAGAATAGCTTTAACTATTTGTATCCAAGTAGTTGCAAGCATTCCTCCAAAAATGACATACACCAGCATTAAACAACCGACCAGCATGACGGCAACTTTATAATCTAAACCAAACAGTAATTTAATGAGCTGACCAGCACCCACCATTTGCAAAATTAAGTAGCAACAAACCACGATAAGTGAACCACACGTTGCCAAAATACGGGTGCGCTGCGGGTCTAGTCGGTACGAAACAATATCTGCAAAAGTATATTTACCAAGGTTTCTCAGTCTTTCGGCCATTAAGAAAGTTAAAATGGGCCAGCAGACAAAAAAGCCCGTCACATAGATAAAACCATCATAACCTTTGAAGAAAACCATACTGGAAATACCAAGTAAGGTTGAAGCCGACATATAGTCTCCAGCAATCGCTAAACCATTTTGCTTTGCTGAAATGGCATTGCCCGCTGTATAAAAATCTTCTTTCGATACTGTTTTCTTTGCAGCCTTAAAAGTTATAAGTAATGAAATACCGACTACACACGCAAACATGATAATTGCAGTCCAGTTTCTTGGCTCGCTTTGTGAAGCCCAAGCACCTGAGCTAAACAAGGTCAAAATAGTAAAAGCAAAATATTTATTCATAATGATATTCCTTTCTTAATTTTTCTTTTTGTTTGTCAAAATATTGATTTGTAATAAATATATATAAGCCTGTTATGACCCAACTCGATACAATGACTATTGCAGCAATCGGCAAACCAATTGTGACTTTGCTTGCTTCTAGTGGCAGTGCAAGCAATTCAGGGCGAAAAGTAGCGGTTCCTATAAAAATAAAGTAAATGCTGAGCACAATTAGACTTAAAAAAACAGCGAATCGATTTCTCTGCTTTACCATCTTTTTAAATTTCATATCTAAAACGATATTTGCTTCCTGAGGATAGTTCATATAAAAAGTCCTTTTTTATGTTGATCATTATTTACATTCAGCAAAAGCACTATTGGTGAAATAGTCGTGATAACGTTCTCTCAATATTTTTTTACTGATTTTTCCAGTGGGCGTATGCGGTATTTCTTCAACCAATATGGTTGCTGACGGAATGGCCCATTTATGTAATTTGGATGATAGAAAAACGACAATTTCTGAATGTTCAATTTTTTCTTGTGGAGACTTTGGCACCAATATTAAAAGTGGGCGTTCTCCCCATTTAGGATGATTGGCAGCAATAACGGCGGCTTCTGCAACTTTTTCATATCCCATCGCTGCATTTTCAACTTCAACACTGCTGACCCACTCTCCTCCCGACTTAATCATATCTTTGGCACGGTCCGTAATATGCATATATCCATATTCATCTATGCAGGCGATATCTCCCGTATCGAACCATTTGCCCTCTTCTTCTCCTGCTTTGGTTTGATTGATATATTGTTTGGCAATTGTATGACCACGTATAAAATGCCTTCATGCACACCATCATGAGGAAGTAATTGATGATTCTCATCACGCAATCTCATTTGAATACCGAAGATAGGTTTACCGCATTTAATCGATTGGGTTTCGATATTATTTTTAATTTGGTCTACTCGGTTACACGCTGCCATTGAACTGGTTTCAGTCATTCCCCAAGCATTTTCAACAGAAATTCCATAATGGCTCAAAGACTCAATAAGCGAATATGGCGCAGCTGAACCACCAGATATTGCACGTTTTAAACTGACTGATGAAATATGGTGATCTTCAAGATAATTTTTAAAAGAATTCCAGATGGTAGGAACAGCCATAGAAATATCTACGTGTTCTGATTGGATCAGGTCGAAAATCTTATCTGTTTGGCCCGCAAATGAATGAGGCCAAACGATTTTTGCCCCCGACAAAACCGCATTAAATGGCATTCCCCATGCGCTAATATGATAAAGCGGAACCAAAGGCATGATACAGCTATCATGCGTTAAGCCAATCGCATTTGGCATAGCGAGTATTAATGCATGTAATACAATACTACGATGTGAGTAAAGAACGCCTTTAGGATCACCTGTTGTACCTGATGTATAACAAAGACCACTTGCACGCTCTTCAGGGATATCTGGCCAATCATAATAAGACTGCTCTGGAGCAATGAGTTCTTCATAAAAGACGAAATCAAATTGTGCTTTTAAATTTTTATTGGGGTCCCCGAGCACAATAAAATGTTTTATGACTGGCTTTATATTGTCATGAATAGAATCGACTAATGCCAAACAATCTGGTTCAATAATGAGCACTTCATCTTGAGCAGAATTGATAATTTGAATGAGTTGTTCAGGCGCCAATTTAGGGTTAATTGTATGATAAATTCTTCCCGTACATGGAATGGCATAATGCAATTCAAAATGCTGATATGAGTTCCATGCCATTGTTCCGACTTTAGCATCAGAACTTATATTTAATCGGTCTAGTGCATTGGCAAACTGAGCTACACGTTCGAAAGCATCTTTATATGTATATCGGTGTTTACTTATCCCATCTGCTTTCAAAGTCACAATTTCTTGATCTGCGTAAACTGTCAAAGCATGCTGCATTATTGAAGTAATGTTTAAATTACAATGCATCATTAATCCATTCGTCATTCTTATTTCCTCACACAATTTAGCAACTGATTCAGATGCTTATATGAGGCAATGCAACTATAATGCCAAATATTTTTATTATTATTTTCAATAACTTAATTAATTATTTTATTTTTCTTTTTTGAAAAGATTTCAATTTTGAAATTAATGATTTATGAGTTTCATTCTACGCCACAAAGTCGTCCGGCTAATCCCGAGTTTTTGTGCAGCAAGGTCTAAATCACCCTCTACTTCTGCAAGTGTTTGCTCAATTAAACTCAACTCTTGATTAACTTTTACTTCTTTTAATAAAGGCTGCGTCGTGTGGTGATTTTGAGATTGAAATAGCTCGGGTAACTGTTGCTTTAAAAATTCTGGAGTTAAAATTTCATGATCAAGCTGTAATAGCACATTGATTCTTTCAACGATATTTTCAAGTTCGCGGATATTGCCCGGCCAAGAATAGTGTAAAAAAGCCTTCTGTAAAATATTTGGCAAATCATCCAATGATTTTCTATATTTCTCTAGAAAGGAATTTGCTAAATACAAGATATCTTCTTTTCGTTCTTTTAAAGACGGCGTATACACTCTTAAAATATTTAAACGATAGTAGAGATCTGCCCGAAAGCTTCCATTTCGTACCAATTCTTCTAAGTCCGCATGAGTTGCAGCAATCACACGTATATCTAAATGATGACTTACCACTGAGCCCAAGCGGTTAATTTGTCTTTCTTGTAAGACCCGTAAAAATCTAGTTTGTAGATGTAATGGCATATCTCCAATTTCATCTAAAAAAAGCGTACCCGTATGTGCCGCTTCAATGAGGCCAATACGTCCATTTTTCTTCGCCCCAGTAAAGGCACCTTCTTCATAACCAAATAATTCGCTTTCTAACAAGCTTTCCGGAAAAGATGCACAGTTGATTGCAACAAACGGCGCTTTATAACGGCTGCTATAATTATGAATACTTTGTGCTAAAACTTCTTTACCTGTACCACTTTCACCAGTAATGAGAATCGTACTATCCGTTTTTGCGTATGCTTTTGATAACTTGATAATTTGTTGAAAATTAGTGTTCTGCGTCAAAATCTGATCAAAGGTATACCGTGTATTAAAATTCTTTGATGAAACCTTTCTAAACTGACTATTCGACTGCTCTAATGCGTTTAGTTCCTGCACTCTTAAGATATAGCCATCTATGTAGTCATTTTTTAGTTTGGAAATATATACAGCAAGTTTTAAATTTTTAAATTGGACGAGTTGATGACTATTTTCTTGGTCGATATCAAAGTTTAAACCGTCAAAAATTTCGAGTGCTGATTTGTTTAAAACGTCTGAAGAGTCTTTTTCAAGTAACGAACTCATTGAATTATTAATTAAAGAAATCTTTTTTTGCTTTGTAATAAAACAAATGCCTTCATTTAAGTGATTAAAGATCTCGGTTAAACGTAAGGTTGAATATTGTTCTCTGCGAATTTTTTCAAGCGTACGTAAGGCATTTTGAAGCAGGTCTTTTAAAGACGGCACACTAATCGCCAAATGCCCGACTAGGTTTTCATTCAGAGCTAACTCTACTGCAACAGGTGAACCAATAATCGCATCAAAACCTTGATTTTTAATTAAATGAATTGTTTTTTTAGCATCTAAATATGAGTCATAGTTAAATTGTTGTATATCTAAAGCAAAAATATCAGAGTAGTTCTCAAGATCGACTGTGGACGTGTTACCAACCAAAGCAATTCGCTTATATTGTTTTAAGTTTGATATGGCTTGAATGACGTCAAAAGTACCAGTTCGAATAACCTGAATATCAATGTTTAATTTCTTTTGTAGAAAACTCGCGGTCGCTCCCGTACATAGAAGAATCTGGCAGCCATTTTCTACTAAGCTTTGAGCAACATCTTGCACATCTGAAATATGGCATTCCACCAAATCGATTTCGTTCGACTCTACTTCACTAATCGCCTGCTCAACCAAAGAACGAAAACCATTAATATTAGGTTTTTTAATATAGGTGACCAAAATATTAATTGGTTTTCGATTAAGCATTTTTTACTCCATTAAAAAACTTTTTATATAGGCGCAGCGCTATGACCGCCATCGACTTTAATTTCGATACCTGTTATGCCTTGACCTGCTTGAGAAGCAAGTAACAGTAAAGGTCCATTTAAGTCATCAAATTCTACAAACTTCCTTGTTGGAATTTTCTTTAAAAGCTGTTGGCCTGCCTCACTCGTTAAATATTCTTCATTAATTTCAGTAATCATATAACCTGGAGCGATGGCATTTACATTTATACCAAATCTAGCCAACTCTACTGCCATAACTTCTGTTAAATGGCGTAATCCAGCCTTTGATGCGCAGTATGGACTAACACCTAGGTTGGTAGACTGAGACAGAATTGATGTAATGTTGATGATCGATCCTTTCCTTTCAGCTTTAATCATATGCTGCACAACTTCTTGTGCACATTGCCAAGGGGCTTTAAGGTTAGTATCTACAATCTTATCCCAATCTTCATCGTTATAGTCTAAGAAACGCTTGGTATCACTCACCCCAGCATTATTAATTAACACATCTATAGTGACTCCTTCAGCTTCTAAAGAACTAAGCATATCTTTCACAGCGGAACGATCATTTACATCTAATGCAAAGGTATAAACTTGTACGCCATATTCATTTTTTATATGCGATTCTAATTCTTTCAATCGCTCTAACCGTCTGGCACAAATAACGATATTGGCACCTGCTTTTGCAAATAATTCAGCTATGTGATGCCCTAGACCGCTTGAAGCACCAGTAATTAAAATATATTTATCTTTTACATCAAAAATATTCATTCTCTTATCCCTGTTTTATTATGCCTGCTTCCCTAATAGTTTTTTGGCTATGCTCATGCGGTGAACTTCATTTGCGCCATCATAAATTCTAAAACCTCGCGCATCTTTAAAAATCTTGCAGACCACTGATTCATCCGTCATGGCCTGTCCACCTAAAATCTGAACTGATCGGTCCACCACACGCCAGATACCCTCAGAGCTGATCACTTTAACTAGGCTCGACTCGTAATTTCCTTTCTCACCCAAATCTAAAACCTGCGCACAATAGTGAACGGCTAATCGAGTTGTTAAAATATCCATTTCATTGTCGGCAAGCATAAAACCAACGCCTTGGTGGTCTCCTAATCTCTTGCCAAAAGATTGGCGCTCTCGTGCATATTGAGTAGCAATATCATGTGCTCTCCTTGCTTGCCCCAACCATCTCATACAATGTGTTAAACGTGCTGGTGCAAGGCGAACTTGAGCATATTTAAAGCCTTTACCAATTTCACCCAACACATTTTCTTTAGGTATACGTAAATTCTCAAAGCGTAAAATGCCGTGGCCACCTGAAAAGCATGAGTCCATAGCATTCATATTTTTTTCTAATATAAAGCCTTCAACGTTTGTGTCGGTTAGAAACATTGAAGCAGAACCATCTTCCATTTTTGCCATAATAATCGCAACGCTCGCTCCATCGGCCCCTGTAATTAACCATTTACGGCCATTAATAATATAGTCATCGCCATCTGCAATTGCCGTTGTTTGAAGCATGGATGGATCCGAGCCAGCACCTGGTGCAGGTTCTGTCATGGCAAAGCAAGATCTAATTTCTCCAGCTACCAGTTTTTTTAACCATTTTTGTTTTTGTGCATCATTTGCCACAACATCTAAAAGATGAATATTCCCTTCATCTGGCGCATGAATATTTAACGCGATTGGGCCTAAAGCAGAGTATCCTGCTTCTTCGAAAGCTACAGCCTTTTGCAGATGCGACCAACCAAGTCCTCCCATTTCTCGACTTGCATGAGGAGTTAGCAGCCCCCGATGACGCGCGCGACCCACTAATTCTTGGCGTAAAGCTTCACTAGGGCCATGGCTATCTTGGCGAGGATCACTTTCTAATGGAATCACCTCTTGCTGAATAAATTCTCTAACTTTCTGTTGTAGTTCTAATAATTCATTAGATAGTGTGATCATGAGCTGAGCTCCTTTAATTTAAAGCCTTGAGTCGCGATATAAGTTTCATACACATCATCCATAGCGCTATTAAATAGCTCATTTTTAATCAGATTGTACGGCGTGAAATTTTGAAGCTTGATTCGTTTGCTTATTACCTTTTGATTTTCAATCGTTAGATCAAGAATATTTAAGCAGCCATAATCTTGTTCCTGCGAATAAACATCTTTGAAGTCATGCCCATAAACCCAATTAATGAGTATTCGATTTACAATATCGTGTGAAGAAATTAGGATATTCTGGTCTTTGTTTGCCGTTAATATCATGCCTTCAAACCAAGTCAGTACACGACTAATAAAGTGAGTCCAACTTTCGCCTTGTACAAATAATTCAAGGTTATTTTTATGGAACTGATAGGCCTTTTTGATTTCCAGCTCAGCGCGATCCAACGAAATTTCTCTTAAACGTCCTGCTCTTATTTCCCGAATATCATCGAATGACTGAATGTCCTTATGCTCGTTTTGATAGCGCTTCAAAATTTCGGCTGTCTGAATCGAACGAGGCATAGTAGACGAGTAAATTTTTTCAAAACTAACATCTCGTAATTGATGGGCCAGCTGTTGTATTTGCTCTATGCCTTGTTCGGATAACTGAGCAAATTTCGGATTAATCGGATTATTAGCTGCATCAAAGTATGAAACATGCCCATGTCGAACCAAATAAATTCGTAGCCGATATTTATCCATGATTGGCCACCTTCGGTTCAGTAATTTTTAATTCTTCCAAATTCAGGGCTTTTAATGTCTCAAAAGTTTGATCCGATTGTTTACCTTCACGGATATCGCTAATAAACAATTGAGTTGCCTCATCAATATCTTTAATTGGAAAAGAAAAATAATCTTGTAAAATGCCTGAACGATGCAATGTACAGGTATCTTTTTGCAAAATATAAGCCTGCAAAATTTCTAAGCTTCTCATGAGCATTAACAAGTTATATTTCTGACTGCCCGATTGCGGTAAAAGCTCATTTTTAATGACGGCTTGGCTAGCTTTGATCAGGTCAATTATCTTTTGCTCGCTCATTCTTTTTCTCCCAATATTTCCAAGATATTTTTTTCAAGGCGGGGAACTAAAAATTCCGTTAGGGCTAATTCGAGTGATGGAGTATCCATCTCATTGTTCCGGTCAGACTGCTGCATCGCAATAATTGCCCATCGAACATGAGACAGTACATGCCAAAATTTCATTTCAAATTCAGGGATATAAATATCGGAAATCTCAGCGTAAGCTTTCGCAAAGTCTTTATATGAACCTATTCCCCCCGCTATATTTTCATCTTGACCAAAACGCCAACATTTAGAGGTAAACCATCCTAAGTCTTCTCTTCGATCTCCCCATTGCGTAAATTCCCAATCTAAGATTCCTGAAATTTGGTCATCATTAATCATGATGTTACCGATGCGGTAGTCGCCATGAACTAACACCAAATCATCGACTTTTGGAAGATTGTTGAACATCCACTGAATAGCGTACTCTAAGATTGGACGATGTCTTTTTAAGTGATCTAGTTGATCCAGAAAATCTTTAAGCTTGTTTTCTAGATATTGATCTTTATCCGGTTTAGGAAGTAGTTTCTCTAACACTTCATCTGATTGAATGGCATGAATTAAGGCAAGTTGTTTACCAATGTCTTGAGTAATCTTTTTACGTTTATCTTCTTCTGCAATTCGAACTAATTTATGGCCTTCTGTGACACCTTCAATTTTTTTCATAATGAAGAAATCACTATTTAAAAAGTTAGGCGACTTCTTAAAATAAAGTGGTTCTGGCACCTTAATACCAAAATGATATAACCGATCTAAAAGTAAAAATTCTTGCTCACGATCTGAGCTGGCCTCTACACTAGATTCGGCATTTTTTCGTAACACTAATTCGAAATCTGGAGATTGAACTAGCCAATTTTCTTGGATAGCTCCACCACTCATTTTTCTTAACTGAATTTCATGAGGTATTAGCCCTAAACTCTCCTGCAATATCCCACTTAATTGCAGTATATGATTAGCATTCATTATTCACTCCTTGTAACTATTTTAATTGGAGCAAATTGCATGCCACTATTTTTAATATTAAAATCAATCACTTAAAAACAAAATATTATTTCAAATATGAAAATTATTTCACATTTGAAATTGACTATGAAAAAGAGACCATCATCTGGTCTCTTTTTATTCTTAGATCGCTTCTCTGGTCATCTCACCATTGACCAATCTTAAAATCTGCAACGGGTTGCTGTCTTTTAAGGCTTCCGGCAATAAACTCTGTGGATAGTTCTGGTAACACACAGGGCGCAAGTAACGGTCAATGGCCAAGGTTCCAACTGAAGTACCTCGTGCATCTGAAGTGGCTGGGTATGGCCCACCATGTACCATCGCATCACACACTTCAACACCAGTTGGGTAGCCATTTATAAGTAATCGACCGGCTTTTTCTTCTAGTACTGGAACTACATCTGCAAACTCGGTTAAGTCAGCTTCATCGGCAA